>CALDMI010000130.1 GCA_937914815.1 uncultured Clostridia bacterium | reverse complement strand
GCGCGTAACATTCATAATGTGTATCTGCGTCCGTTTACATTTCACGGTGACGGAGTTGTGAATATTCCTTTCAGGGTCAATAAAAGGCGCAGACAGGATTTTCTCCAGATACATGATGAACAGCTGAATTTTTACGATACCGATTTTACAAACTATATGAGAACACTTCTGGTAGAGTACTCATCGAGGACATTCGGGCAAAGAGAATATCTGTTTTCATATCAGCTTTTGCCCGTGCTTGCTTCGGCTATCGGGAAAAATGAACTGTGCAGGTTTTATTGTAAGTCGGATTGCCTTTCTATGATTCCGGTTTCGGTTGAGGTTTCTCCGGTGAACGATTATAACTACATAGTGGGAGTTACAAGAGACCTAAAACCGACCTCGGTAAGGCTTTGCAATGTCGAGAGAATTGTTGTTTCGGATTATACAGCCGTGATTTCCGAGGAGGTTTGCAACGCCATAAACGAATATCTTGACAGAGTATATACGGAGGAGTGTGAAGAATGTTCGGACTGAAGATTTTTGCAAAATCCAAGACGAAAAAGTTCGCGACCGACAAGGACAGAAGAAAATATTACGCCATTCAGGGATATTATAAAAACAAGAACAATGGCGCGGAAAGAAACTCAAAAAACAAGAAAGACAACGCTCCGAGGTGAGGCATTCACACAAAAAAAGACAGCCCGGCGACACTGCGCCAAAGACTGTCTTTTCTTTTTTGCTTTTTTGAATTAAAGGGCATTAGCGCTTACTTGCTTACCGCTTCTTTAATGAGCGCGTTTATTCTTTCGCGCGTGCGCTCAAGCTGTGCTGCCGATCTTGCACAGTCGCTGAAGACTATCGGCGCGCCGAACGCCGCCTCGAGCTCTGTGACCGTGCGCTCGCGCCCTATCAAGGACTCGCAGAGCTGCATTGCGCGCTGATCCTCGAGAGCCTCGTAAAAGACTATTATGCGGAGCGACTCGAGCACGTCACCGTCTCTGCCCGGATAAACCGAGAAAGCGTCGCCCGCCGGAACCCATGAATCGCCGGATAACTCGGTGTAAGGATTGATATTGTCGACCGAGGAGCAGTTGTAATAGAAGTTATATCCCCATTGCAGGAAGCCGACGATGTTGTAACGGTACATCTGCATACCTATCGAACGGTTACGCCATGAGGGCATGGAAATAAGACGGTTTGATACTCCGTTGCACTGCGCGCAGCAGTAGTAGGTCCAGAGATTTTTTACACCGTGGTCGATAAAGGGCTGTATATGGTCGTTGCAGGGAATCGGGGTATCGAGAATACCGCGCTCATATATCTCATAGTGCGATATCGCGTCCATTATCGTGTAGCCTTCGAGCAGGTCTGAGATACTGTTTTTCGCTTTCGTATAGCAGGCTATCGCCTCCTCGGTGAGCGGCTCGTCCGAGATATGGAAGAAGCACTTCTTGTCCTCTCCGCGGGACTTCATGTGCGCAAGGAACTCCGGAATGAACACGCGCAAAAAGTCGCTGTACTCGCCGACAGCGTCAGACTCCCAGCCGAATATCTTCTTATATTCGCCGTCAACCGTCGCCATTATCTTCGGTGCGTGCTGTGCGCCCCACTGTGTGAAGAAGTGGCAGATCTCGTAATACTTTATTCCGCACCTCTTCGCTATGTCAAGGAATCTGTCGAGCTTATCAAAGCCGAAGGAGTACTTGCCGCCGTTTCTTGTGACATCGACGAGCTGCACCGTCGGGCGCTCTCCGCCTATCTTTGTGTCGAGCGGGGGAGTGAATACGGGGGTGAGAAGCATGTTCATGCCGTTTCTCGCCGCGCATTTTACGAAGTTCTCGATAATTCTGAAATGCTCGTCCGACCAGACGGGGACATGATAGTATTCCGAGAGACAGTCGGAGTGGAACCACTGCGTAAGCTTCGTGGTCTGCTCCGGGAGGAGCGCGTCAATGACGTCTACCGATATTTCACGCATGATGTCGGTTCCGTCCTCGCCGACTATGTGAAGGGAGAGTGTATGTACTCCGGCAGGGAGGGTCTCACCGTCTGCATTTACATCTATCCATATGGCGCGGGTCTGCCCCTTTACCGCATGGGCACAGTTGCCGTAGTGCAGGGGGGTGAGGACGTCTGGGTAGAGTCCCGGTGCTCTGCGGAGATAGTTTCCGTCGTCAGGCACATCGGGATATGTGGGGAGGAGCACGGGAAGATAGTCCACCGTGCGCAGCGTCGCGTATTTTGCGAGCTCGCCCTCCGCAGTTATCGAGAAGCGGACGCGCCACTCATTCGGCAGCCCGTCACGCGGGGTGAGCGTGTAGAGAAGCTGAAATGTAAAGCGCTCGTTACGGAGAACCGACATGCTTTTCTTCTCCGGAAACGCAAGATATGCGCTGTCGGGGAAGATGTTTTCAAGAGATGATATGATCTTTGCCTCAATCATTCTGTTTTACCTCATTTTCGGGGTGTTTTTTATTTGCCTCATTCTCCGCGGAGAATGGAAAGCAGCTTTTCAAAATACTCGGGGAGCGGACATTCAAATGTCATTCGCTCTCCGCTCGGGTGCGTGAGGGTCAGGCGCTTTGCATGCAGGGTCTGCCCGCAAAGCAGGGGGGCGTGTATCTTTTCAAAGCGGGTTTTGCCCCCGCCGTATACCGTATCTCCGAGGAGCGGGTGCCCGGTATGCGACATGTGAACCCTTATCTGGTGCGTCCTCCCGGTCTCGAGGAGCAGGCGCAGATAGCTTATCCCGCCGAAGCACTCGAGAACGGTATAGTGCGTCACGGCGTCGCGCCCGCCGTCGACCACCGCCATGCGCTTTCTGTCCGTCGGGTGCCGCCCTATCGGGAGGTCAACCGTTCCGCTGTCGGAGGAAAATCCCCCGGTGACGAGCGCGTGGTATTCTCTTGATATTCCGTGGCTCTTCAGCTGTTCTGAGAGAAATATGTGCGCCGCGTCATTCTTCGCCGCGACGATGAGCCCGGTCGTGTCCTTGTCTATTCTGTGTACTATTCCGGGGCGGATAACGCCCCCGACGCCGGAGAGATTTCCCCGGCAGTGCCAGAGCAGGGCGTTTACGAGTGTCCCGTGCTCGTTTCCCGGCGCGGGGTGGACGACCATGCCCTTCGGCTTGTTAATTACTATTATGTCGGCGTCCTCATAGACGATGTCGAGCGGGATGTCCTCCGGCTCCGCATTACATTCCGCGGGCTCCGGGAGGGTCACCGTTATCTCGTCCCCGGGGGCTACCTTGTCCTTTTTGTCGGCGGGCTTGCCGTTGCGGAGTATGCCGCCGTCATCTATGAGCTTCTGCGCGCGGGAGCGGGAGATGTCCGCCGCGCCGCTTATCCATGCGTCGAGCCGCTCGCCGGCGGCGTCCTCCGGTACCGTGTATATCATATATCGCCGTCTCCGGGGTCGGCTGTACCGTCGCCGTCTGCGCCGCTATTGTTGCCGTCCTTGCCGCCGTCTCCGCTTCCGCGATTTTCACTATCCGTCCGCAGCCCGAGCAGGAGCGAGAGAATAAGCAGCCCCGCGCCGACGCAGACGAGCGAGTCCGCACCGTTGAAAACGGCGAAATTTATAAGGCGGAAATCTATAAAATCAATGACATATCCGCGGAATATGCGGTCTATCATGTTTCCTATACCGCCGGAGGTCATCATGGCGAGCGCCACGGCAGAGAGCGTGCTCTCCGCGTGTCCGAGGTAGAGATACGCGCCGAACACGAGTATCGCGACGACAGAGACTATCATAAAGAGCCACCGGTTGTCGGCGAGCATGCCGAAAGCCGCACCGCGGTTTTCAACGTATGTGAGGTGCAGTGCGTTCTTTATTATGGGAAACGTCCCGTTGCTTTTCAGGAATACCTCTGCCAGAACCTTTGTGAGCTGGTCAAGAAGTATACCGCCGATTATCACGGCGGTATACATGATGTAATCGGACAGCCGCCGTTTCTTGAAAATTTTGTCGGAAAGCTTCATACGGCTCTCCTTTATATCGCGGGCAGGAGTGTCCGCGCCGCCATGAGAAAAAGATATGTCACAAGAAAGGCTAAGTCGAGCGGGGAATCCTGTCCTATATTGAATTTTGCGAATATATAGCGAAAGGGAAGTATAAACGGCTCACTTAGTATACATGCGAGCCCGTAGATGACATTCCCCTCTGTATCGGCAAGGAGAGGGAATATCGCGCGCACCATCATTGCGAGCATGACGGCGGCGAGATATATCTCAACCGATTTTGCGAGTATATAGAGTACTTCTTCCATTTCTTCTTTCCGGGATGCCGGGAGGGGGGTAATCAGTCCTGCACATCCACATTCTTCGGGGTTATGAGATAGGAGTTCTTCGAGATTTTCTTTATTCCTCCGTCCATTGTGTAGGTGACTCCGTTGAGGAAATCAAGCATACGGAGGACAGACTGCTTGTCGGGCATCGTGTCGATGTTGAGAACGACGGTGCACCCGGCAATGAGATAATCGGCTATAACGCCGACCTCGTCAAACGACTTCGGGTAGGTTATCTTCATTTCGAGGTTTGCGCCCTGCGGCTCCTCGATTGCCGCCGACACCGGTGCCTCGGTGCTCTTTGGGTCAACCGTGCGCACCTCTTCCTTGTAGGGCTTGAAGCTTATCTCCTCGGTGTTCGTGCTTTTTCCTCTGATCTTTTCTGCGAGCTTTTCAAACATATGTGATGTACTTCCTTTCCGGTTTTGTTCCGTCTTTTTCGTTTATTGTTCCTTTGAGAAGAGCCGCCTGCCTATTCTTACGAGCGTCGCGCCCTCCTCGATTGCGGTTCGGTAGCTGTCGCTCATCCCCATTGACAGCGTGGGGGCGTCGGTTTCAAACACTCCGCGCGACCCGAGAGTATCGAAGATTTCCCGCGTCAGCCTGAAATACGGGCGTATCTCGCCCTCGCCTACGGCGGGACCCATTGTCATGAGCCCGCAAAGTCGTATTCCGGGGAGACCTGCCATAGCGGCTACCGTCTCTTCCGCCTCGCGGGGGAGTATTCCGCCCTTATTTTCCTCCTCGCCGGAGTTTATCTCTGCAAGCACGGGGACGGTAATTCCCGCGGCTTCCGCCTTGTCGGATATAAAGGCGGCGAGGGAGAGGGACCCGACCGACTGAATGAGGGAGGCGACGGGGATGACCTGCCGCACCTTGTTCTTCTGGAGATTTCCTATCTCGTGGAGCCTCGGCGAATATCCCGCCGCATGTAGCAGCGCCGCCCGGCGCACGAGCTCCTGCGGGCGGTTTTCCCCTATGTCAGTGACGCCGCAGGCGGCAAGGGCAATAAGCTCATCATCGCTCCCGCTCTTTGTCACGGCGCAGAGGGTCGGCGCCGGGCGCCCTCGCGAGGCGGAAATTTCCCGGAGCTCTGCCGTCACGGCGTCGAAGTTCCGTTTTATGTATGAAAAATCCTCCATGCGGCTCCTCTCCGGGGCATATGTCCCCGCTAAAAATCTGTACACGACAATTATAACAGACATAAAAAATATATGCAAGTCCTTTAGTGAGGAATTTTACAAAATATTTTAAGACGGAATCTGCCATATTTTGTGCCGCACGCCTTGATTTCGCCGGCTGTTTGTGATAAAATGATTTGTATGATAAAATCGGCGGGGTATTGCCCCGCGGCAGTCGTTTTACGGAGCGTGGCTATGGAAGAAAAATCGACCGATAAAAATGTAAATACAGGACAGCAGGCTTGCGCCTGTGGCGGGGAGAGCGCGGCACACGGTGCGCCCCTGTCGCACGGCGAGACCAGACAGCCCCCCGCACCGTCTGCCGCGCCGCTGCCGTCCTCGGCGGCGCTCGCCTATCTCGGGGACGCGCGACATTCGCTCTTCGTGCGGGACATGCTTGTCCGCCGCGGGATAAGCCATGCAAAGGAGTTAAACGCGCTCGCGCTCTCCTACATTACCGCCCCGGCACAGGCTTCGGCGGCGGAGAGGATAATGGGACACCTCACGGAGGAGGAGCGCGCGGTCTACCGCCGGGCGGTGAACACACCGCATATAAACCGACCGAAGAATGTCTCGGGGGCACAGTACCGCGCCGCGACGGGGTTTGAGGCGGTTATCGGAATGTTAACGTTCGTGGGCGACGAGGAGCGTGCGACGGAGCTTCTCCGCATATCCTGTGCCGCCACAGAAGATAAAAAAGACAAGGAGATATGACATGATACAGAGAATAAAGGGAACGATGGATATTTTCCCGGACAAGACACCGCTATTCAGGTACATTGAGGGGGTTATGCGCGAGGAGGCGCAGAAGTACGGCTTCGGCGAGATACGGACGCCGACGATAGAGAACACCGAGCTTTTTGTCCGCGGCGTCGGCGATACTACCGATGTCGTTCAGAAGGAGATGTACACCTTCTCCGACAGGGATGAGGGGAAGTCAATATCCCTGCGCCCGGAGGGCACAGCGTCGGTTGTCCGCGCGCTTATCGAGGGCGGAAAGTGCTCTGACCCCATGCCGTTAAAGTACTACTACATCATCTCCTGCTTCCGGCATGAGAAGCCGCAGGCGGGCAGATCGCGTGAGTTCTTCCAGTTCGGGACCGAGATGTTCGGTTCGGAGGACCCGGCGTCGGACGCCACGGCGATAGCCCTCGCCGCATCTGTTCTCCGCCGTCTCGGAATAAAGAAGGTCGGGCTCCACATAAATTCGATAGGCTGTAAGAACTGCCGCCCGGCGTACCGCTCGGCGCTTGTAAATTACTTCTCGGAGAGGAGAGAGAACCTCTGCGAGCTCTGTAAATCGAGACTTGAAAAGAACCCGCTCCGCCTCCTTGATTGCAAGAACCCGGAGTGCAAAAAAATCGCCGCAGGAGCTCCGAGGACTCTTGACCTCCTCTGCGACGACTGTAAATCAAAGTTTACAAAACTCAAGCTCGCACTTGACGAAATGGGTATTGAATATACCGTTGACCCGGGTATTGTAAGAGGTCTTGATTACTACACGGGTACAGTCTTTGAGTTCATATATGACGGCATCGGCGCACAGTCGACGATATGCGGCGGCGGCAGATATGACGGGCTCGTCTCCTCCCTCGGTGGACCGGAGCTCCCCGGCATAGGCTTCGGCATGGGGCTCACCCGCGTTATCCTCGCAATGCAGGAGGAGGGGCTCGACAAGATAGCGGTCCCGACGCCCGACCTCTATATCGCCGCCCTCGGCGACGCGGCGCAGATAAAGGCACTCGGCATAGTCGAGAGGCTCCGCGCTGCGGGCAAGTGGGCAGAGTGCGACCTCGTCGGCAGGAGCCTTAAAGCGCAGATGAAGTATGCCAACAAGACGGGCGCAAAGTATACTCTCATAATAGGGGACAGCGAGGTTGAGTGCGGGCGCGCACAGCTTCGCAATATGGAGAGCGGAGAGCAGTGCGAGGTATCGCTTTCGGATTTCACTCTCTGATAACGGAAATAAACATTCGGAGGTAACATGAAAAGTACAGCGGAGAGGAGCCTCTTTCTCCCCGTCACCGCGGCGGATGTCGCGGCGCGCGGCTGGTCGGAGGTCGATTTTGTCTATGTCTCGGGTGACGCCTATGTGGATCACCCGTCTTTCGGCACGGCTATAATCACCCGCGTGCTCGAGAGCCGGGGGTTCCGCGTCGCCGTGCTTGCACAGCCGGATTACCGGAGCACGGAGGACTTCCGCCGCTTCGGCAGACCGCGCCTCGGCTTCATGGTCTCCTCCGGAAACATCGACTCCATGGTGGCGCACTACACGGTTTCAAAGAAAAAACGCTCATATGATTACTATTCTCCCGGCGGGGTAATGGGGCGCCGCCCCGACCGTGCGGTTATCGTCTACTGCAACAGAATACGCGAGGCGTACGGCGATGTTCCTATCGTTATAGGCGGGCTTGAGGCGTCGCTCCGCCGCTTTGCGCACTACGACTACTGGGACGACCGCGTCCGCCGCTCGATACTTGTCGATTCCCGCGCGGATATACTCACTTACGGAATGGGCGAGAATATAATTCTCCGCATAGCCGAGCTACTTGACCGTGGAGTACCTATAAAGAAAATACGCGACGTCCGCGGGTGCGTCTACCTTGCAAAGCAGGGGGAAAAGCCGCATTTCGATTACATAGAGCTCGGCGATTACGACGAGCTGAAAAGCGATAAGGCGAAGTATGCCCGCGCGTTCGGCATACAGTACAAGAACACCGACTCGGTGCGCGGAAAGGCGCTCATAGAGTACTACGGCGACCGTATGCTCGTACAGAACCCGCCGATGCCACCGCTCGAGCGGGAGGAGCTCGACTGGGTTTATTCGCTCCCGTACGCGAGGGACTATCACCCGGACTATGACGCGGAGGGCGGTATACCCGCTATCGCGGAGGTCAAATTCTCGATAACCCATAACCGCGGGTGCTTCGGCGGCTGTAACTTCTGCGCCATAACCTTTCACCAGGGGCGGGAGGTGCGCTCACGGAGCGAGAGGAGCGTCATAGAAGAGGCGCGCCTTATAACGAAGCTCCCGGATTTCAAGGGATATATAAACGATGTCGGCGGACCGACGGCAAACTTCCGTTACCCCTCCTGCGAAAAGCAGAAAGAGTGCGGCGTCTGCCCGAACAGAAAGTGCCTTGCCCCCACCCCGTGTAAGAATTTGCGGGTGGATCACACCGAATATGCGCATATGCTCCGGGAGATAGAGGCGCTCCCCGGAATAAAGAAAGTCTTTATCCGCTCGGGCATACGCTTTGATTATCTTATATACGACCCGGACGATACATTTTTCCGCCAGCTCGTGACTCACCATGTCTCGGGACAGCTGAAGGTCGCGCCGGAGCACTGCACGGACGACGCCCTCACAATGATGGGAAAGCCGCCGATGCGGGTCTACGAGCAGTTCAAGAAAAAGTACTTTGAGCTGTGTGCGGAGGCAGGACTCCCGCAATATCTCGTCCCGTACCTTATGTCGAGCCACCCGGGCACCACAATGCGCGACGCGGTCGAGATGGCTGTATGCCTCAAAAAATGGGGCTATTCGCCGGAGCAGGTGCAGGACTTTTACCCGACGCCGGGCACGGTTTCGACCGTAATGTACTACACGGGTATAAACCCGCTGAACGGAAAGCCGGTGTATGTCACTACAGATTATCACGAAAAACAGCTCCAGCGCGCCCTGCTTCAGTACCGCCGCCCAGAGAACGCCAACATGGTGCGGGAGGCGCTGCGTATAGCCGGCAGGGAGGACCTGATAGGCGACTCTCCGGACTGCCTTGTCCGCCCGTCGTTCGGCGAGCGGGTCGGCGGAGAGTGGCATAGACCGAAGAAAGGCGCGGGAGGAAAAAAGACCCCCGCGGACAGAAAAAATTCCGCGGACAGAAGGACATCGGGCAACAGAAAAGCCCCCGCAGACAGAAAAACAACCCCCGACAGAAGATCGGCGGGCGGAATTAACGGCACCTCCGCACGCGGCGACAGCGGGCGCACGGACAGAAACAGCCGCGGCAAGACCGCGGGCGACAGCCGCCCATACCGCAAGGATAACCGCAACGGCGGGAA
>CALDMI010000129.1 GCA_937914815.1 uncultured Clostridia bacterium | reverse complement strand
CGTCCCCGATAAGCTCGGTTATAAGAGCCGAAAGCGCAGGATTTGAGTAATTCAGCCACCGGCGATGAACCACGCCGTTTGTGACATTCGTGAACTTCTCCGGAGTCATCTTATAGAAATCATGGAATATAGTCTTTTTCAATATATCGCTGTGGAGCTTCGATACGCCGTTTACGGTATGAGAGCCGACAACAGACAGATTAGCCATTCTGACCTGATTGTATGCAACAACCGACATTCTCGAAATTCTGTCCCAGTCTCCGGGATAGAGCTCCCAGAGATTGGTGGTAAAGCGCCTGTTTATCTCGCACACTATCTGATATATGCGCGGGAGTTTCATACTGAAAAGGTCGACCCGCCAACATTCGAGCGCCTCCGGCAGGACGGTATGATTTGTATAGGAAACCGTATGAATCACGACATCCCATGCATCCTCCCACGAATACGAATATATATCCATGAGTATGCGCATGAGCTCAGGTATGCAAAGAGCGGGATGCGTATCGTTTATATGGATTGCAACACTGTCCTTGAAGCCTGCGAGCGTCCCATGCTCTGCAAGATAATCGTTTATCATGCTCTGCAGTGATGCAGAGACGAGGAAATACTGCTGGGTCAGACGAAGGAGCTTACCCTCATCGTACTCATCCGGCGGATAGAGCTGCCGTGTTATGGCCTCCGCCGCGTCGGTATCGGTGAGTTTTTTCACATAAGAGCTCTGTGTTGAAAATTCTGATAGCGGAGAAAACACATGGCGGGCGCGCCACAGCCTTATCGTGTTCATTGCATTGGTGGTAGTTCCGGGTATAAGGAGGTCGTACGGGATAGCCTTGACCTCGTCATAGTCATAATTTGCAACCTTGAGCTCTCCGTTTTCCCATTTCTCCTCGATTCTTCCTCCGAGGCGGACATTTATGCTCTTTTCCGGTCGCGGGACGAGCCATGCGCCGCCCTCGGGCAACCATTCATCCGGGAGCTCGACCTGCTCACCGTCCACTATCTTCTGGCGGAACAATCCGTTTTCGTAGAGAAGTGAATAACCGTTCGCCGCGTAATCGAGCGCGGAAAGCGAATCCATAAAGCATGCCGCAAGTCTGCCGAGACCGCCGTTACCGAGTCCGGCATCGACCTCGCATGAATAAATCGACTCAAAGGATGAATTCCAGTCAGAAAGAACCGAGCAAAGCTCCTTGTAGACTCCGAGGTTCATCGCGTTGTTTTTCAGCGACCTGCCGACAAGAAATTCCATACAGAGGTAACAGACCTTTTTCCCTTTTGCCGCCTTTATTCTCTTCTTGAAGTCGAGACGGTAGTCAAGCATAATCTCCTTCAGCGCCGCAACGGTTGCTGAGTAGAGCTGCTCCGGCGTCGCCGTCAGCGGGTCATTTACACCTCTTGTTACGAGCTTCGTCTCAATTCTGTCTTTGAGATTCTGCTTTGATATTTTGTTCTTTTTGCCTGTCTGGGGATTTGAAGTTGCCTTAGTTATCATCGGGTTTACTACCTACCAATTAATAAGATTTTCGTATATTTCCATGTATTTTCCGGCAGATTTATGCCATGAAAAATCAGAAGCATATGCCGCCTCTACGAGCTTTTTCCATTCGTCCTTGTCTTTGTACAGGTCGAGAGCGCGCTTTATGAGAAACAGCATTTCGTGAGCGTTGTAATCCGCAAACACAAAACCGTTTGCTCCCTCCTCGCCGTAATTCTTTATTGAATCCGCAAGTCCGCCAACGCCGTGAACCACAGGGAGCGTGCCGTATGAACAGCAAATCATCTGTGAAAGTCCGCATGGCTCGCTCTTTGACGGCCTGAGGAAGAGGTCCGCCGCAGCGTACATTTTCTTTGATGTCACGCGGTCAAACTTTATCAGAGCGCGCATTTTTGTCGGGTGATTACTCTCTATTGTGCGCAGCGCGTTTTCGTACTCCGCCTCTCCGGTTCCGAGAATTACGAACTGTACCTCTGTTGAAAATAGCAACTCGTCAAGCACGCGCAAAACGAGATCTATTCCCTTCGCCCCGGCAAGGCGCGTTATCATTACGATAAGCGGTATATCCTCATTTTGCGGCAGACCGAGCTCACGCTGAAGCGCGAGCTTATTTTGTCTTTTGCCGTCAATGAGATTGTTCCTTCCGTATGGAAAATCTATATCTCCCCCATGCTCCGGCGAGAAATACGAATAGTCAATTCCGTTTATTACGCCCGTCATTTTGCCGGAGACGCTGTTTATGATGCCTGCAAGTCCGAAGGCAAAATAATCATAACGCAGTTCAGTCGCGTAATTCGGACTGACGGTTGTTATATAGTCCGATACAGTGAGTGCCCCTTTCATAAGGTTTATGCAACCGTCATACTCAACGACGCCGAAATATTTTGCATCCAGACCGAAAACATCTCCGAGAATATAGGTCGGAAACTTTCCCTGATACTCGATATTGTGTATCGTATATACAGTGCGGATTTTCTGAAGCTCGCGAATCTGGGAGTATTCGGTCTTGATGTAGACAACGCTCATCGCCGCCTGCCAGTCATTTGCATGGAGAATGTCCGGAATATTTCCGGTCTGAAGCATAAACTCGACGACAGCACGGCAGAAGAAAGCAAATCTCTCTCCGTCATCCGGCTCACCGTATAATTTCTGCCTTGAAAAATAGTAGTGATTTTCCAAAAAATAATACTTGACGCCCGAGTTTTCAATTAAAAATACAGATGCGCCTGTTTTTCTCCATGCGAGGTTAAAGGATATATCCGCGTACTTTTTCATTTCCCTGCGGAAGTTTTCCTTCATGCTTCCATAGAGCGGGAGTATAACGGAGACATCGGCGCCGTCGTTCGCTATTTCCCTCGGCAGGGCGCCCATAACATCTCCGAGTCCGCCGCTCGCAGCATATGGCGCCGCTTCGCTTGTCACATAAAGAACTTTCATAACTGCTCCTTGTCTGACTATGTCAGACTCTTCTTCCCTTCTGTACATAGAATG
>CALDMI010000128.1 GCA_937914815.1 uncultured Clostridia bacterium | reverse complement strand
GCAACCGCCTGTATGTGCATAAGAGGTGTGAGTTCAACGGTGTCATGGACCTCCTTTGCCGATACATAGAGTGTCTTCTTCATTGCGAGGGTGAACGCAGACTTTATTCTGTTTACCTTTGAGACGAAAACTGCTGCGTCAAGGTCGTTCTGCGCCTTGTTGTCCTCGGCATTAAGTCTGTCTATAAGAGCGATGTAGGTGCTGTTCATTACGTCGAACTTTCCGGCGTTGACAAAGTTACGGCAGGAGCTCACAAGTCCCTGGCGGGTTGTTGCATTTTCAAGAGTTCTTGCCGTGCCGGCAGAGAGCACCTCTATCTCCTTTACCTTTTCCTCAAGCACGGAGGTATAGTAGGCATACGCCTGCTGCATAAAGGCGTCGGCGTCAAATTCATTCTCAAAATAGCGGACATTATCCTGTACGGGCTCCGTTCCCGCTCTGAATATTTTATTTCCGGCGTCGTCCGTAAGGACGTTGCCGTCCGCATCCTTTTCATAGAAGTTGCCGGCGTTTGCCGTCACGTAGTCGTAGGCAAGGAGCCTGTCGACCATCGCCGCGTCCTCATTGCCTATCCATGAGAAGTAGAAGTTAAAGAGCTTCTGTTCGTCGTCAAATTCCTTTGCAATATAATCAGGGTCGCGGTAGGAGGTTCCATTGTAGAAGTTCATGTTGTCGAATGCTATCGAGGAGCCGTCATTAGGTCTGTCTCCCATACGGATAGCCATGCTGCTCGTGTCCGGGAATCTGTGCGTGCTGTTATAGCGGAACTTCATCGACGATACAAGCTCATAGTCAAGGTAGACATTCAGTATATCGTCTGCGCCGTCCTGATAGTAGCATATCGTGAGGTGCGTCCATTCTCCGGCGCGGAACGCCGCAGGGATAACGCGGTAGAACTGACTGTCGCTCTCACCCTCGCCGACCGCCGGCTGGTGTGCAGGGCCGACCTTTCCTATCTCAAGTATCTTCAGCGTCGTGCCGCATATTCTTACAAAACTCGGGAAGCGAGGATTCTGTGCTCCGTATATTGAGAACGTCGTGGGGAAGTATGTAAAGCTTGTTACATCAAGGTCAATAACAATTCCCGTCGGTCCCTTTACAGTCGGCTGGAAGTAGCTGTGCACAGTGTTTCCTGCGTCGTCCGTGTACTCCCAGCTGAAATATTTGTTGTCGGGATTCGTCGGATCCTGCTTTACGAGGGTCTTGTTAACGTTTCCGCCGAAGTTATTGAGGTAGAGAGAGCCGCCGGAGCTCGGTATGCCTTTCTCAAAATCGTACGTGAGACGCTGATTTGTATCCGCGTACTCGGAGATGGGCGTCTTTGCCGCGAGGGCGAGTCTGTCCCGCTCAAGGAGCTCTGCAACAAGGGCGTTATGCGCCGCGAGTATAGCCCCCTCGCGTGTGAGGAGCGCCGAATACGCCTCTGTGGTCTTATCAATCAGTCTGTGAGCCGTGAAGTAATTATAATAAAGGTTGAGAGCATACTTCTTCGAGTGCGCGGTCTCGGCGGCGTCATAGTCGTCGAGGAGCGCTTCAGCCTCTGCCACGGTAGCCTCCGGCAGGCTCAGCTGATTTGTGTAATCGGTATTGACGTCAGTTACTTTTGCGCTGATATCAGACGCATTTATGTCATCCCACGCGTTCAGCGTGCGGTGCAGACTTACATACCCACTCAGAGCTGTATGCGCCTCTGTGAGCTGATCAAAGCTCTGCGCAGCGTTATACGCAGCGATAAGCCTTGTAATCTCGCCAGCCGACACGTCGAGCTCCGCGCTTCTTGCAAGATAGTTCTGATAATCGGCATAATCCGCCGCGCCCTCCGCGACTCTTGCGGGGAGCCTATGCGACGTCTCATAATTCATTATCGCGGTGAACGCCGCCGCCTTGTCGGTAGCCGCGTCATACGCGTCATAGAGCGCGACTATGTCGGCGAGGGTCGCCGCCGTCCTCTTGTCATATGCCTTCTTGTTTGCGTCGAGCGATTTTCTCGCCGCGCTCATCGCCTCATATCCGTCGGCTGTCGACGGTACGGTGCGGTGCGTCTTTGCATAGAAGTCTATGGCGGCATAGGTCTCCGCCTTATCCTCGTCGCTCTTCGCCATGCTGTAAGCGCGGAAAGCCGCGAACATGCCATCTACCGTGCCGTTCAGCTCCTCCGAGCGTGAAAGGTAGTTCAGGTAGAGCTCGTAATTCTCGTCTCCCTCCTTAACCTCGGGCACGTTGTCATGCGTTGACTCGTATTCCGAGATTTTTTTGAAGGCTTCGATCTTCGCGTCTCCCTCTGCGGCGTCATACGCGTCGTAGAGAGCGGAGAGATCGCCGAGGTCCGCCGGCTCAAGCGCGGTTGCCCACACGGCGAAAACCGCCGCGACTATCGCAACGCACAGGATGAGCACGGGAATTGCAAGTCTTTTTTTCATACAAACTCCTCACTTCCGATATAGTTCAAAAATGGTCTGTCGCCGGGCGAAAAGCCCGCAGCGACACGGAAAAGCGCGTACTTCTCCGATATTATACCGAGACTATTATATTATTAATTTTACAAAAAATCAAGGCGGATATTTCAATTTTGGCGTACTGCACAAGACTTTTCGTCAACTTATACAACCGGGGGCTCCACCCGGGCTACAGCGTCGCATGTCACTTAAAAATTGTCGCCGACGCGGAGGTAAAAACAAACGAAGACCCGCCGAAATTCGGCGGGTCCCCGCAGATTTTGCCGTTAAAGCTATGTTTTGCCTTATATGCCCATCATCCGCTTTGCGACGTCTCCGATATTGTCGTTCAATGTGGATACGCTCTCACGATAGGCGTTATAGGCGTCGAGCGCCGAGAAGAACTTCTGCATCGCAATCATCTCATTCCGGTTCAAGTCCTCTCTGTAGTAGATATATATCTTCATTTCATCGGAGAGGAGCTTATAAAGGTCATTCAGTCTCTTTGTAAAGACCGCGGGATCACTCATGTAGTTCTCTATTCTGTTTGCGATACCGGCGAGCTCGCCACGGCGGACGGTATTGTCCACGACGTCGGAGGGCTTGAAATCCTTGACAGGCTCCCACTCTCTCATCGGGACTATCTCATATCCGACATCTTTCGTCTTGTCAGCTGTGAGGCTGCCGTCCGCGTTTGTCTCCGTTATATCCTCTATGACAACAGCCATATTGACGCTTATGACGTTTTCAAGCTTTATGTAAAGCTTTGTATACCCGTTGCGGTTATACTCAGTCTCCGCGCCGCCCATGGTCGTCCTGTCGGTCTTATATGTACCGTCAAGGAAGGTGGTGTAGGCGTCGGTTCTCTCGAATCGGAGCTTCTGGTTCGCCGTCAGGAGCGTCAGGCGGATCGTGGTCGTATCTGTGCGCAGGGCGACACCATTATCGTCGTATACCGTTTTATCCGAGGAGAGGTAAACGACTTTAGCATCGTTCGGATCTATCTCGACGCGCACGCCGCGGTTTATATGTGCGATCCAGTAGAGGTTGCCGAATGCCTTGAGCTGCATCTCATCCTGAAGAACTACCGTCGTTCTGTCGTTTGTGAAGAGCATGCCGCGCTTTGCGTCGTTTACGAGGTCCGCGCCGTAGGCGTCCATCATATCGAGCACCGCGTATGAGCCGAAGTCATTCTTTTCGTACTCGGTTATATCGCTGCGCCCCTTCATTATCTGCCCGTACGGCAGGAGGGCGTCGTTCTTGAATATGAGGGTGTTCTGCCCCTCTGCGCTCATGCGGTAGTACTTGTATCTCGTTGCCTCCGGCCAGTAGCCCGGGACATTGTAGTTGTCGGCGCCGAGGTCGACTATCCACTCCACCCCGCGGTTCGTGTAAATGAAGTTACCAGAATCTATGTTACCGTGGTCGTAGAAGTTCGGACCGCCGTGCAGACCGGTATAAATTGCGCCGCGCTCCCACGAGCTTCTTGTGAGGTAGGTGTCAATTCCCTCTGCAAGGTAATCGAGGCTCTCCGCCTTGCCGTCTCCCGAGATGTCCTCGGGATAGTAGTAGAAGAGGTCCTCATACTGGCAGGCGCTGTCGCCGTTAACAACTCTGTTATATCGCACCTTGACTATATCTGACGAGCCGTACCAGTGTCCGGCGAAGGAGTACATGTGCGTCTCCATCGACGACGCGTTTGCATCGTGATAATTCCATATCGAAAGGTCGGAGGACTCTATATGAAGAGCGTAATAACAGGTCTTGTCAAGACCGTAGGAGTCCATGTAGCCGTAGTCCTTACCCGTCGCGGAGACAAGTCCCTCGACCATAAGGAAGAAGGTGTTCGTTCCGTATGCCCAGTAGGTCGATGACTCCATGAACGAGCCGTCCGGCGCGTAGGCATGGAGCGAGTCTATTACGTCGACCATTATGTACTTTATCGTCGCGGGAAGAACGGTCTCCGACGGATAGGTCACCCTCTCAAACTGTGCGGTCATGCCGGTGAACTCGGCAATTCCGAGGCAGGTAAGGAGAACGCCGGAGGAGCAGACCTCGACCCAGTTATCGTTCTTTGTAACCCATATATTACCGGCATAGCTTCCGACACCGCTGACTCTTACAGAGGGGTTCGGATATTTACCTATGAACTGTGCATATGCAGGGAATACGGTCTTCTCATAAAATGTCTGCGCTATCTCGGCGCGGCGGGCGTCTCCGCCGTCGGCATCCGAATCAAAGCCGTTATATATCCAGTCGAAACCGAGGATCGCATACTTCGCGCCGTCGGCATTGTTTAAGAAGTGTCCCTCTCCCCAGTGCACCCAGCCGCCGAGCGCCTGCATGTAGAGATAGAAGCACTCGACTATCATTTTTGCCGACTCCGGGTCGCTGTCCTTTAACATCTGATA
>CALDMI010000127.1 GCA_937914815.1 uncultured Clostridia bacterium | reverse complement strand
ACGGCGGCGACGACCGGAGACTACGCGCTCACTCTCCCGTCCGTGACCTCCTATTTCAGAGACAGCTTTGACGGAAAGACAACAAAGCTCTCGTTTTTGAACCAGAAGGACGGCGGCGCGGTATATAACCGCGGAAGCTCTGACAAGGTGCTGACAGACGAGTTTCTCCGCTTCTCTTCACCGGCGAACCCCGGAAACAACCTCTTTGCATACGCAACCATAAAATTCAACGAGACTTGGGACGCGAGCCTCGGCAAGAGCGTCGGCTCCGGCAGTTACGTATTCGAGTTTGACATGAAAACCGAGGACGGAACTATCCCGAGGTTCGATATAACCCAGAGATACTCGTTCAAGACAACCGACGGCTACAAGGATGACGGCGGCACAACGCTCTCACGTCTCCTTGTCGGAGGAGACGGCAACTCGTTCGGCTACTATGATTACAGCACCGTAACAGGTAAATACAATCCCGGCGTTACGGCACTACCCGCTCATGTTCTCAGCGCCAACAAGTGGGTGCGGATAGCGGTAGTTCTTAACCTCTCGGAAAGCGGGAACACCATGGACATTTATATTGACGGTGCAAAGTGCATCTCAGGTATAAAGACCAAGGATCTTCTGCTTCCTACGGACGGCAACTTTGCTCTCAGATTAAGCATAAGTGGCACAACTCCGGCTTTCTCCGGTCTCTGCTTTGACAACATACGGGTCTACTCCGGCAATGTGCCGTATGACGGCGAGAGTCTGCTCGAGCGATATATCTCGAATGCAGAGGCGAGCGGGACATACACGGCGAAGGAAGACGCGCTGAAGCAGGCGAAGGCGGTGCGCGCGGCGCTCGCGGGAGTTACCGACTCAAACTCTCCTTTCAAGGTAAGCACATCCGTTCTTTCCGAGGCGGCAACGCGCATACTGACCGTCGAGGATAAGCTCGCGGCGGCGAACAGTTTCCTCAAGGAGATGGCAACCGTCAATAACGGAAAGAAGAGTGAGACCGAGAGACTCGATGCGGCGAAGAAAGCAAGCGCTCTCTCGCCCGACACGAGCATTACCGAAGTTGCGGAGGAGATGAAAAATCTCCGGGCGTTCATAAACGAGCGCTTCTTCCCCGGAAGCATGAAGTACAATCTCACGCTCTACTCCGATTTCAGAATCAACTTCTACATTCCGACTGAAAACGTAACGAAGATAAGCCGCACAGAGGGCGGAGATAACATCATGTCGACGCTCGACACCGTGAAGATAGACGGTAAGAACTACTATATATTCACGGAGAAAGTGCCGTCTGACGGTATTCTCACGGAAATCTCATTCTTTGTAACGGTCGAAAAGGACGGCGTCTCGATAACGCGGGCGACCTGCTCCGACATATACAGCTACCTTGAATACCTCTTTGAAGTTGAGGGAGTCTCCGACACGGAGAAGCAGCTCGCACATGCGATACTCATCTACGCAAACGAGGCACTCAGCTACTTTGACAGCGAGGTGTCGCAGAAGATAACCGCGCTCGCTAAGAAGTATAATAAGTATGCTACGGTGAGCGAGTACCCCGAAAAGGGCAACACCGGGAATCTCGGCGCGGCGCTCGAATACGTGACGCTCAATCTCGGCTCCGCGCCGGAGTTCCTGTTCAGATCGAAGTACGGCTTCTCCGGTACGCTGACATTCAGCTACACGTCGATAGACGGCAGAGCGGTATCAAAGACCGTCACATTTGACGGGTCGGTCAAGACCGTCACGCTCTCGGATATGCGTGCATATGACTTCCGCAGTCTTATCACGATAACCGGCACGGCAGAGGACGGGACGGCGATATCCGGCAGTTACTCTCTCGGCAATTATGCCGCTGGCAAGACCGGAAGCCTCGCAAAGCTGCTCACCGCGCTGTCGAACTATGCAGAGGCGTCACACGCGCTGAAGCTCGAGAAGATGAATAACGGCTAAAAAGAAAAATGCCGCGGCATGCGGCGGGCGCCCGGGAGAAATCCCGGGCGCCTGTTTTATTTATTTTGGGGTTTTATGTGGGCGGTGTATAGAGCCCGGCGAGGAGCGATATCGGGACTGTGTGAGCGGAGTTATCCGGCGATACATAGCGCGCGAGGGTCTCCGGGACTATGTCGCCGAACTCGGAGAGGAGGAGAGCCGCGCGCGAGCCGGAGGGGAGCGAGAGATACACATCTCCGTCGCAAAAAGACGGGCGGCAGAGCGCCGCGCCGGTATGCGGTGAGACACAATATGCCGCGCGGAGGAGGTCCCCGACCGAGGGAAAACGGAAAAGGAGGGAGGCGGATGGGGGCGTATTCTCTTCCCCGCCCCTGCCGCGGCGAAGATAGGTGACAAAGAGCTCACACCCGCCGCCGGGCGTCGGGTACAGCTGAATTAGGGTCCTGCCCTCCTCCGGGGAAAATCCGGTGCGTTCCTTTATCTCGGGGAGGAGTGCGCGGAAGAGCCGCCCCGTATCCTCTGCCGAGGCTGGGAGCGAGGACATGCCGATGTCGGCGATGTCACCTCGCGTGAGGGTAATTTTTATTTTCCGCCCGGTTATGACAAGAACGTTCATATTCTCCTCCGGATGATAAATAGGATTATTACAGTTTATGACGAGGCGGGAAAACATGACAAAAGAGCCGGGGCAAGCCCGGCTCTTCGTCCAATCAATTTATGCTTCTCGCGAGTTTTTCATTTCAGGGGCGCGGTGATTACCGCGGCTCCTTTTTTCATTGTTTTTTTCTTAATACACGCCCTATGGCGTTTTTGTTTTCGTGATACCATCGCGGCAAAGCTGACCCTGTTTTGCCGCGGGCGGTTCACCTTATTTTATGATTTTCCCTGTATGCTTTTATGCTCTGGGATTTTTGAACGCTCTTGCAGACAGTATATAGGTATAAAGAGCGTCGCAGAGGTTCTTTGTGTTCGCGTCGTTCTTCATTGAATATGCATAGTTTGCAAGCGAATAGGTAGCGGTGTTATTGCCTACCGTAATCGTTATTTCCTTTGCAAAGTCAAAGATACGCATATCCTTTATGACTATCTTACCGCCTTCGGCGGCGTCCTCGTCAAGCGTTACCGTCTCGCCGCGGAAGTTCGTATAGGTTATTTTGACCCCGGAACCGGAGACTATCTCAAATACGAAGCTCGGCTGTGAGGTGAGGTTAAGGTATGCAGCGGTGACACCGTTCTTTACAGCGTCTATATTCTTCTCAACGGGTGTGACTTTCGTAAGTTTGGACTTATGGGACGCGTATGTCGCAAGGAGCTCGGTTACATCGGCGTTCTCCGCATTATCTATGAGCTTTGCCGCGGCGTTCGCATACGCGAGCGCGTCTGCCATAAGGGTCTTCTCCGCGTCTGTAATGCTGTCAAGAGAGAAGAGCGCCTTTGCGTAATCAAGAACCGATACGGTTATCGTGTCAAAGGTGCCGAGAGTTATCTTCTGCGCCACGGCAACCTCGTTTGCGGCAAATCTATACTCAAGCATTGTGTAAGCGACGCCGTCTATTTCAACCGCCTCGCCGTCTATCAGGTACTTTGCAGGGATATAGAGGTTGAGGTTGAAGTTTGAATAGAGGGTAAGGTTGAACTTCATGCCGGAGATCTTATTTGCGTCCTCGGTGAAGTCTGCCATATCGCTCTTCGCTCCGGCGAGGTAATCAGAGCCCTCGACTGTCGGGTTCGCGGAGAATACATTGGACTCGAAGTCTGCATCCGCATATGAGGCAAGGCGAAGATTTGCAACATTTATATGTGCGCTTGTATCCGTATCTGCCTTAAGGTTAGAAAGCATTCTCACATTTGAAACTTTAGCAAATCCGGATTTGAAATAACCGGAAGATACCGTAGACAGCAGACCGCCGTCTACAAATACTGATACCGCAGACTGATTTACACCGTCAACGACCTCGGTCGAAAGGCGGAAAACCATCGTCATATGTGCCCAGTGACCGGACGCAACAAACTTGGTATTACCGTTGAACGAAATATTTACACCGCCGGTTGTCTTTTCTATTCTTACCTGATACTTTCCTGTCTCGGTCTCCCATCCACCGCCGGACGAGTTTCTGCCCAGCAGGAATATGCCCACAGAGTCCGGCATATCGTCAAGGACGGATATATCCATTTCAAAAGCGAGATATTTAAGGTTGGAAGCCGGGACTACACTGAATGATGATTCGAGAGTCAGTTCTCTGTTTGCACCATTTCCGTATACCCAGAGCTGACGATAAAGCTGATCGTCTCCCGGATTTTTGACATCCTTCGTATCGGCACCGCCGCTCGTGCTATAATTGAATTTATCACCCTGCTGTGAGCCCTCGTACATCACCGCGCCAAAGACATACTTATAGCTGTCTGTATAAAGCCCGTCCTCGGCAAATTTGTTGATATTATCCTTCAAGCCGTCCTTTGTAGTCGAACGGACGCCGTTTGCAACAGTGAGATTTGCAGAGCTTGCGGAGGGGGTTATCGCCCCGTTGTCAACCTTTATTCTCGTGTCTGTGCCGATGATATTTATCTGCTGTGTACCGACGAAGGCGTTCTTCGCCGCGTCAATATCACAGTTTATGAAGTTGTACACAGCGCTCGACGTCATCGTTCCGGTGTCAATAATTCTTGCCTTGGACGTGATTTTGCATCCGTTAAGGGTCATTGTGCCCTCGGAGGTGACCTTATTGAAGCGGATTGCCTCCATGCCGTCACCGGTGGCAGCCGTGCTTATCTCGCAGTTCGTCAGCACGATGTCCATTGCCATGTCGCCATTGCTGTAAAATGCAATGCTTGTGCCGGTATTTACTACTTTACTGTTGTTTATGCGCATTTTTGCGGTCTTGGGT
>CALDMI010000126.1 GCA_937914815.1 uncultured Clostridia bacterium | reverse complement strand
TGAAGAGGACTTTTTTTGAAGAGGGCTTTTGCGGTAATTCTCATTCTTATGCTTGCATGTATTATTTCCGGGTGCGTGGGGAGCGGCGACGGGGGCGCGGTCGAGAGACCCGAGACAAATCTTGAATTCTGGATTTGCGACAATGCCGACGAGATAGATTTTTCAAATTGCACTGAACTTAGCGGGATAATGGGCGGTCGGGAATATTACGGTTCTGCTTATGCTCCGGAAAAAGACAAAGACGGGCGCGAGGTTGCGCCGGAGGAATATGTAATTTACACGGTTACACACTATCCGGATTGCTCCTCAAAAGGAAAATGCATTACACGCATAGAAATCACCGATCCCGCCGTAAGTGTATACGGGATCACCGTAGGGTCGTCGGAGGCGGAAATTAAAGCCGCAATGTCGGACTACGGGTACAGACTCACGGAGATTATCGGCTCGGGTTGCATGATATTTGAAAAGGGCAAAATAAGAATTTCATTCTTTAACGGTGAGATAACAATCAGCGCTTATGTCAGCAATAACACGGGTATTGTCTACTAAACTTTACAAAATAAAGCCAAAAACCGGGTAGCAGGGACTCTGCTGCCCGGTCTTTTATAAACAAAGCGCACCCGAATTTTGTCCGGGTGCGTATGTCTTTTATAGGGAAATCAGATGTTTTCGGTGGCGGCGGTGCAATTTACGGCGGTGTCGGTTGCCGTTGCGCCGGAGGTCGCTATAGTGCCGTTTGCGGTGATGTCGCCGGCGGGAGCCGTGGGCGCCGAGACGCTTTTGATCGGGAGGTGCAGGACGGCGGAGAGGGCGGCTTTGAGCCCTGTGAGCTGTGCCGCAAGGTAATATTCGTCCTCAAACATCGCATAGTGCACCGACGCGCGTATAAGTATAAATGTGAATGACAGGATTGTCTGATATGGAATACCGAGCTTCGGCTCAAGGAGCTTTGCATATTCGGTATACCGCCGGTTGACGCCCTCGAAAAATTTCTTGCCGTATTCTATGTATTTTGGGTTCGTATACACCTGATACATGAGGCGGTATTTCTTGCCGTGCATTTTCGCCGTCCAGTAGGGGATTTCGTCGACGAATTTCATGACCTCCTCGGCTTTAGACGGTGCCTTTGCCATGAAGTCGTCCTCTACCTTGCTCATGCAGAAGTCGGTCGACTCCACTATCAGGTGGTCGAGATTGTCAAAATAGGTATAGAGATAGCCTTTCGATGTACCGCATGCGTTTGCCAGAGCCTGAATACCTACGTTCCCGAGCCCGTATTCGGCATAGCAATCAAAGCATTTTTGCATGAACTCTTCTTTTTTCTTCTGATGTACTTCCTGATTGACTGTCCGCATATGAGTTTTTCTGACCTCTTTATATGCTTCATTTCGGCAGTTTGGCACCGCCTTTTATTTAATTGTAACTCAAATTCTGCCATAATGCAAGGGATCAGGGCATTTTTTGAGGATTTTTTGCGTGGCATAGAGGTGCGCTTTCACATTTTATGAGCGAAAAATCATGGGTTCGCGCACATTTTATGAGCGAAAAATCGAGGAGTTTTCACATTTTATGAGCGAAAAGTCACGGGTTCACACACATTTTATGAGCGAAAAATCGGGATGTTTTCACATTTTATGAGCGAATTGTTGCCGTGGACACACGTTTTTTGATTATGCGGAGCGTGTTTTTTTATTTTTTCAGACTTCCGGGAGCACGGATGTTCTGTTTTTAAGTGCCTGCCGGAGGAAGAGCGCGGAGACAATGGCGGTCAGGGTTTCGGAGATGGGGAAGGTCCACCAGACGAGGGAGAGGACGTTATCCGAGAGGGTGAAAAGGTAGGCTGTCGGGAAGGTGAAAAGCACGAGGCGGAGAAATGCCGTGATAAGCGGCTTTGCCGCGTAGCCGAGAGCTTGCAGTACACCCTGCACGGCGACGTTGAAGCCCATCAGGATAAAGCCCGTCGCCGCGGTCCTTGTCGCCGCGGCGCAGACATCGACGAGGGCGGCGGAGCTGCCGCCCGAGAGAGCGAACAGCCGCGAGAGCGGAACGGCGCATATCTCAAACAAGGCGGTTATTATGAGCATGACGGCAAGCGTGTCAAAAATTCCGTACTTCACACAGGCGACCGAACGCACACGGTCTCTCATTCCGTAGTTGAACGAGAGCAGGGTAATTATCGTATTCGAGAGCCCGAACGCGGAAAAGAGGGCTATCTGCTGTATCTTATAATATATCCCGAACGAGCCGACAAGAATTGTCGGGTCGGCGTTTGCGGACGCGAGGATTGCGTTCATGCCCGCCATCATGACCGAGAGGAGCGCCTGCATTACGGCGGCAGAGACGCCGATTTCGTATATTCCCCTGATTATTCCGACGTCCGGCTTTATATATTTCGGGCTGCCGTCGATTTCTTTGTTTTTCGTGTAGTGAAGAGCCATGGCGATAAAGAGCGAGACAAACTGCCCGATAACGGTAGCCCACGCCGCGCCCGCGACACCCATGCCGAGCGGGAATATAAATACATAGTCAAGTACTATATTTGTCAATGCGCCGGATATCTGCGCTATCGTCGAGAGGAGCGTCTTTCCGGTCGCCTGCAAAAACCTCTCGTATATCGCAAAGCCTATCGAGCCGAGGGAGAGGCAGGAGCAGATACGCAGATATGACGCGCCCATATTGATTACTTCCTCTTTATCCGTAAAGAGCCCTATAAACCACCCGGAGAGGAAAAGCCCGAAGATGAGGAACACAAGATAGATGACAAGGGAAAGGAAAATTCCGTTTCCGGCGACGGCACTCGCCCTCCTGCGGTTCCCCTCGCCGAGGCTCTTTGAGAGCAGGGCGTTGAGCCCGACCCCGGTGCCGACGCTTATTGCGATTATCATTATTTGGACCGGGAAGGCTATTGTCAGCGCCTCGTTGGCTATCGCGCCCGTCCCCTCCATATTCGCGACAAACACGCTGTCGACGACGTTGTAGAGCGCCTGCAGGACCATAGAGATTATCATCGGCAGACCGAGCCGCCAGAGCAGCCGCTTCACCGGCGCGGACGCCATTCTGTTCTGTTTGGTTTCTTCCATAAATAATATACCAATACCTTTCTTTTTCGGACAAAAAAGTGCGTAAACCCGGGGAAAATCGGATTTACGCACTTTTTATTGCCACTCATTTTCATAGTAAATTATACATCTTTTTTCGGAAAAAGTCAAGAATTTTTTCGGAAAGCTATTGACATTCCGGCGTGGTGAGGTTATAATACTAACGAATGTTAGTTAGTGAGGTAATTATGAAACAGGAAAATACAAAACAGAGGATACTGGATACGGCGCTGCGGCTGTTCTCGGAGCGCGGGTACGACGCCGTCGGCGTCGGAGAGATTGCGGAGGCGGTGGGGATAAAGGCACCGTCGCTCTACAATCACTTCGGCGGCAAGAGGAAGATTTTCGACGGGATAGTCGAATACGTTGCGCGGCGGTACGAGGACGGCACGGACAGAATAGATATTCACGTACAGGATGTGAAAAAGGACATCCCGATATTCGAGGAGATATCCGAGGACGCACTTTCGGAGAAGGTACGGCAGATATTCCTTTATTCACTGCACGACGAGACCGTCTGCCGCTTTCGGCGGATGATGACGATAGAGCAGTTCCGCTCTCCCGCCCTCGCGGGACTGTATACCGAGAGGTACGTAACCCGCATGGTGGACTATCACGCGGCGATATTCAGAAGACTTATCGACGCCGGGATTCTCGTGAGAGAGGAGCCGGAGGCGCTCGCCCTTATGTACATATCTCCGGTGGCTGTGCTTATCGGTATCTGCGACAGGGAGCCGGAGAGGGAGGAAGAGTGCCTCGAAAGACTCGGACAGCACGTCCGCCTCTTCTTCAGAACCTATAATATAAAGCGCCGGGAGGGCGGGAGCACTCCCGCACCTGACCGAGGTTAAATAAAATGAAAAGCTTTATAAGAAAACCGCTTTTATATAAGCTCGGGCTGCTCGGCGTTCTGAGCTTCCTTTCCTACGCCGCGGCGGTGATATTCTCTCCGCTTGCATATCCGGGGTATGACCCGCTGTCGCAGGCGGTGAGCGACCTCTCCGCGGCGTCCGCCCCGTCGCTCGCCCTCTGGAATCGGCTGAGCGCGGTTTATAACTCCTGCGAGGTGGTCTGCGCCACCGTGGCATGCATCGGCATTTCGGAGAAAAAGAACCGCATTTTGCAAATCGGAGTTTACATTTTTGCGGCTATGGAGTGGATTTCCGC
>CALDMI010000125.1 GCA_937914815.1 uncultured Clostridia bacterium | reverse complement strand
CGGGATACCCCGCCACGCCCCCCCCGTGCTCTCACCCCATACAGGGCGGCGATGTGCCCGCCCTCGTGTATCACCGCCGCAAGAAGTGTGCAGAGCGCAGTGTATACCGAGTCAAACGCGAGCATTACAGAAATCCAGAAGAGCATCATAAGAACCCGACTTAGCCACTCGAGCCCCCGGATAATAAGCGTCCGCCCGCCCCTCACGCCGCGCACCGTATAATTCATTTTATTCATTCCGAAACCCTCCCCGGAATAAATCATACGCCCGCCGCGCGGAAAAATACATTATCAGGTTAAGAGAACTCCGGGAACGATAACTTTCCCGTTCTTTGCAGAAAGCTGTCCACTTCCATTGTACAACTTTCCACTTCTTCACTTTTCACTATAACTTATTACCTTCAAAAAATCCTCTGCTGGAAGAACAAAAAGTAATAGTGAAGAGTGAATAGTGAAAAAGTAAAAAATCCTCACTCGGGAAGAGTGAGGATTTTTTGGCCTACCCGAACGGATTCGAACCGTTGACCTTCAGAGTCGGAGTCTGACGCGCTATCCAGCTGTGCCACGGGTAGATATAAAATTTTCCGCCGCTCCCTGCGGCGCGTATTTCAGTATACCACCCGCCGCCCGTTTTGTCAAGGGCGGGGGCGGAATTTTGATAATTTTCCGGCGGTCTACCGCTTGTTTTTCCGTATGCGGACCCGGCGGGGGAGAACGACGCTCTTCTGATTGAACACCCGCTCAACCCTCCCGTGCGGGAGCCGGACGGTGAGCGCGCCGCTCTCCGTGTCGACATCGGCGACCCTGCCGCGGCGGTATCTCCCGTCGGAAGCGAGGAGCACCGGGGCATCCCTCTGGACAAATCGCTGACGGTATATGTCCATAAACTTCGACGGCGTGCGCAGATTGATATAGAAAGAAAAGAACTTATTCAGAATATCTTTCGCTATTATCATGGGAATTGTGGTCGGCTCCGGGGAGAATACCATGTTCACCATGTCCGAGAGCCTCGGCGGGAAGTCCGATTTTCCGAGCCGGACGGCAAAGGAAACTATAACGTATTCGTAAGCCGAGAAACTGTCGAGCTTTCCCTCTGTCACAGCCCCACCGATCTTCCGCCCCTCACAGTAGAGGTCGCTGACCCACCCGATGCCGAGCCGGCGGTCGGTATGGTGCTCGAGCGCGGTGACGAGCGCGACGGCTGACATAGCACCGAGGAAGCCCGCCTGCGCCGGGAATATCGACGGGCGGAGTATGCAGGATATAAAAACGCCGTATTCGCTCTCCCCGGGGCGCAGGCGCGTTCCGGTAATGGGGGATTCGGTCTGCCGCTCGGAGTAGACTATATACCTGTCGGCATAGCCCTCCCGTGCATATTTGCGCGCGAGCGCTTGGGTGGATTCGACACAGTCCCACTTCTCGATGCGTACAATATTAGTGTCCGTGAGTCGCACGGTCGAGACGCTCATGCCGCCCTTTTCCATTTTTTCTCCCCCTTTCCGCAGTTCTGAGCCTGCCCCGCGGAGCGTATACGCCGGCGGGGCAGGGAGGTTTGTTTTTTCTTTTACCGATTAATATGCCTTGCCCCAGTAGACAAGTTTTTTAGCCGCTCTTCCGCAGCAGACGCATTTTGTATCTATCGCCTCGCCGTCAAAGGGCATACAGCGGGAGGACACATCCGCGACCTCCTTGAGTTTCAGCTCACATTCGAGGTCCCCGCACCACATGGCTTTGATATATCCGCTCTTCGTCGCGGCGATTTCTCTGAGCTCGTCGAGATTATGCGCCTCAAAGGTGCGTCTCTCGCGGTTCTCGCGCGCCTTCTCAAAGAGAGCGTTGCGCAGTGCTTCGAGCCCTGCCTTCACCTCTTCGACGATGTTTGCACTCTGAACAAAGGACTTCTCGCGGTTGTCGCGGCGGACTATGACACACTTGCCCTCGGCAATGTCGCGCGGCCCTATCTCGACACGGAGGGGAACGCCCTTCATCTCATATTCGGAGAACTTCCAACCGGGCGACTGCTCGCTGTTGTCGAGCTTGACGCGGCAAACAGATTTGATTTTTGAAT
>CALDMI010000124.1 GCA_937914815.1 uncultured Clostridia bacterium | reverse complement strand
GGAGGATACGGAATGGACGAAAAGCTCTCCCCTTTGTTTACCCCATGGAAAATAGGAAAATGCGAGATAAAAAACCGCATTGTCTTAACGAGCATGGGCGGCACAGACCTCTTCGGCTGGATGGAGAAAAACCATTTTGACAAGGACGGCGCGCGCTTTATACTCGAGGTCGCGAAAAACAACGCCGGTCTCGTCATGCCGGGGTGTCAGCCGGTCTACAACCCGATGTTCGGGCAGTGGCTCCACAAAAACAAGAAGATGTACGAGGATCTCGCGCGCTGGATGCCGGAGTTCCACAAGACGGGGGCAAAGCTGTTCGTGCAGCTCACCGCCGGGTTCGGTCGCTCCTTCACCGTCAGCGCAATGATGGAGAAGCTCTACAACAACAAATTTCTCCGCGCGGTGTCAAAGCCGGTAATGGACCTCGACAAGATAACCGCGACCGCCTCCCCATCCCCGAACCGCTGGTCGGATAAGCTCCCCTCCCGCGAGATGACTAAGGAGGAGATACAGGAGTTTATCGACTCGTTTGCGAAATGCTCAAAAATGCTCAAAGACGCGGGCGTCGACGGCGTCGAGGTACACGCGGTGCACGAGGGGTATCTCCTTGACCAATTCACCCTGAAATACGTGAACCACCGTACCGACGAATACGGCGGCTCGTTCGAGAACCGCTACCGCTTCCCGGTCGAGATAGTGAAAGCCATAAAGGCGGCGTGCGGCGAGGACTTCCCCGTCTCGCTCCGTTACAGCGTTATATCAAAGACCAAGGGCTTCCGCGAGGGGGCGCTCCCCGGCGAGGAGTATACCGAGGTCGGGCGCGATATGGAAGAGTCCGAGCGCGCGGCAAAGTATCTTACCGACGCGGGCTATGACTGCCTCAACTGCGACAACGGAACATACGACGCGTGGTACTGGGCTCACCCGCCGGTATACATGCCGGAGAACTGCAACCTCGCCGATGTCGAGCACATAAAGAACTTCGTCGACGTCCCGGTAATCTGCGCCGGGCGCCTCGACCCCCGTGTCGCGGCGGAGGAGATAGCCGCCGGGCGGCTCGACGGTGCGGGCTTTGCCCGTCAGTTCCTCGCGGATACCGAATGGATAACCAAGCTCATGGAGGAGAGGGAGGAGGACATCCGCCCCTGCATACTCTGTCACAACGGCTGCTTCAACATGTGCCACTACAAGGGCGTCCCGAACGATCAGGACCTCTCCGACAGTCTCCACCTTGCAAGGTGCGCCGTGAACGCGGAAACCATGCAGTGGGATAAGCACCATATAGAAAAGACGAAGTCCCCGAAGACCG
>CALDMI010000123.1 GCA_937914815.1 uncultured Clostridia bacterium | reverse complement strand
CATATTATAGGCGGCGGTATCGGAGGAATGGAGGCGGCGAGAGTTCTTAAACTCCGCGGTCACAACCCGGTAATTCACGAGAAGTCGGAGGTCCTCGGCGGAACGTTTATTCCCGCGTCGGCTGAGTCCTATAAGGGCAAGCTCCGTGACCTGCTCACGTGGTACCGTCGGCAGATGAAGATAATGAATATAGATGTCCGCCTCGGCGACGAGGTAAAGGACGTATCGGTATTCGGGAAAGACCCGGTAATAGTAGCGACCGGCTCTACCCCGAGGCTTCTTCGCCGCGTCCCCGGATATGAGAAAATGGTTGAGGCATGCGAGTATCTGCGCGGCGCGGAGGTCGGGCACCGCGTCGCCGTTATCGGCGGCGGTCTCACCGGGTGCGAGATAGCCTATGAGCTCGCTCTCAAGGGACACGAGCCGATAATCGTCGAGATGAAGGACGACCTTGTGGCACAGAAGGGCGTCTGCCTTGCGAACTCCTCCTATCTCCGCGAGTGGTTCGCGCTCCACAAGACCCCCGTATACCTCGAGACCTCGCTCACAGAGGTGAAGGACGGCGCGATAGTCTGCCGTACAAAGGACGGAAAGACCGTCGAGGTCCCCTGCGACTCGGTGATAAGCTGTGCCGGATATATCCCCGCCCCGCTCGCGGAAAAGAGACACGGGGTATACCTTGTCGGCGACTGTAACGGTATAGGCAACCTCCGCTCTGTCGTCTGGGGAGCGTATGAGACGGCGATGAAGATATAAGCCGCCGGACACCAAAAGCGGCGCATGCCGCAATGCAAATCTCCCGAAAAAAACGCACCGTAATCAGCCGGAAAAGCCGGGCAAAGCATACACGCCCCCGGCTTTCCCCCGAAAAATAAAATATGAAAGTGAGATCTGTCATGGAACACAGAATGATGCTCACAGAGGAGCAGGAGGCTATCCTCTCCGGCTCAAAGGGAGAGACCATGGCGCGCGTCATGGAGACGCTCGTCCGCTACGGCGACCTCTTCGGCGCCGACAAAATGGTCCCCGTCACAAGTGAGTATAACCACCTCGTCACATCCTTCGGTCTTAAAGCTCTCGGTCCGGTATACGAGCTCATGGAGAGAATACTCGCCGCGGGTGAAAAATCCTCACAGCCCTTCTCTGCGGACCCCCGCCCGCTCGACAAAAATGTCCCCGCCGGGCTACTGCAGAAGCTTGTATTCAATAAATTCATGTACACAAGGCAGGACTATTACGAAAGACAGCTCCGCGAGCTCGGGCTCATGAATAACGACGCCTTCACCTGCACCTGCTACATGAAGGAGGTCGGAAACACGCCGAAAAAGGGCGATATTCTCTCATGGTCCGAGTCCTCTGCCGTCGTATATGCAAACTCGGTAATCGGCGCGCGCTGTAACCGCAACTCCGGCATAATAGACCTCATGGGGTCTATCGTCGGATATGTCCCGCACTTCGGCTTCCTCTGCGACGAGGGGCGCCGCGCAAAGTGGATAATCGAGATAAAGACGACGAAGAAGCCGGAAGCACAGCTCCTCGGCTCCGCCGTCGGAATGAAGGTCATGGAGGATGTCCCCTACATAGTCGGGCTCGACAAATGGCTCGGCACTCTTGACGAGGACGCCAAGACCTATCTTAAAGATTTCGGCGCCGCGACTGCGTCAAACGGCGCGGTCGGTCTCTACCATGTCGAGAACATCACGCCGGAGGCGGTCGAGCTCGGGCGCTCGCTCATAGAGCCGGACGCAAAGGTCTATGTGATAGACGACGCGGAGCTGAAACGCGTCTATGACTCCTACCCCGTTATATGGAAGAACAAGAACGCGAAGCCGAAGCTCTGCTTCATGGGCTGCCCGCACATGAGCCTAAATCAGCTCATTCACTGGACGGAGAGAGTCGAGGACGGACTTAAAAAGAGCGGAAAACAAAAGGTCGTTATCCCGACCGTGTTCACCGCCGCGCCCGCCGTGCTCCGCGCCTTTGAGGAGAGCGGATATGCGGAGAGGCTTAAAAAGACCGGTGTAATAACGAGTTACATCTGCCCGCTCATGTATATGAATAATCCCCTGAGCGAGAAAATGCCGGTCATAACCTCAAGCAACAAGCTCCGCACCTATACGAGCGCACGCTACTATACCGATGACGAAATTCTCGCCGAGATAACCGGAATGACAGGAGGAGAGAACTCATGAAAACTTTCAAGGGAAGAGTCGTAGCCCCCGGGAGCCTGACAGCCGAGGCGCTTGTCTCCCACGGAGGATTAAACACCCTCGCCTCATTCCAGAAGGCGCTCCAGTTCGGGGATAAGGAAGCCACCTGCGGCGACCAGAACAACCCCGACCTTTACGGAAAGAAAATGCGCGGCAAGGCACTCTGCCTCCCCCGCACGATAGGCTCGACGACCGGCGGGCTCGTCCTCTATTGCGCCTGTGCAATGGGGAGACAGCCGGCGTGTCTCCTGTTCTCCGAGCCGATAGATTCGCTCGCCGCGGCGGGTGCCGTCCTCTCGGATGTATGGCTCGACGGCACCCCGCTCCCGACCGTCGACTCCCTCGGCGACGAGTTCCTCGCCTATGTAAAGGACGGAATGAAGATAACCGTCCACCCCGACGGCACCGTCGAGGTTGACTGACACCCGGGCGTGTATCGTTTTTCGCTTGTGCTCCGTCACGAATAAAGTAAAAGCCGCCGCGGACAAAATCCGCGGCGGCTCATTTCTTTGCGCTAACAGTTGTTTACATTACAAGAGGCTTTGCCGGGCGCCCGGGGGATCAGAATATCTGCCCCGGGAGGCGGAGCTTTTCCTTTTTCGGAAATGTCGCCTCGTATTCGGCGAAGGCTTCCGGCTCCCGCTCAGGGACGAAGTACCCCGCGGGGTCGTGATACTCCCCGCTCACCCCGCCAAGAAATCCGGCTGTGAGCTCACGGACGAGGAAATATTCCGCCTCCGGGTCGTCTGCATACCTTATTCCTTTCGTCAGCGCGGGGACAAAGCCGCTTTTACCATAGAAGCCGATATTTCCGGTTATGAGAAGTGCACCCGCGCCCATCTCACGCGCCCGGGACATAGAATAGTCAAGCAGAATCTTTCCGTAGCCGCGGCGCTTATACTCCGGGGCTATCGAAATCGGACCGAAGGTCATGACGGGTAGCTTTCTCCCGTCGTCGCAGTCTATGTGCGAGCGGACATATATAACCTGCCCTATCAGACATCCGTCAAGCTCCATCACAAAATCAAGCTCCGGGACAAACGCCGGGTCGGCGCGGAAGCGGCGCAGAACATAATGCTCCGTACAGCCGGGGCGGTAAACATTCCAGAATGACTCGCGCGTCAGGTTTTCGACGGCTCTGAAGTCCCGCTCCTCCTCTCTGCGTATCACTATTTCGTGCTCTTCGCCGTCCTTGTTTATTGTCATAATAAATTTGTTGTTTGTATTATTTTCATTACTGTTTTTCATTTTCTTTTTCTCCTTTATAGCTAAAATACAAATGAAGTCCGAGAGACGCATTGAAGCCGGTGGCGGCAAAAACGCTGAACCGCTCGACGACCCCGAAATACCGTGCCGGAACAATATTTACCCCGAGCGCGCCAAAAACCATCATCGAGAGCGCGACGGCGGCACATATGCCGTATGAGCGACAGCCCTTATC
>CALDMI010000122.1 GCA_937914815.1 uncultured Clostridia bacterium | reverse complement strand
GAACCATTCGAGCGATGACGCATAGTCCCATTCCCGGAACTGCGCATATTCCGTGCCCATGAACATCAGCTTCTTGCCCGGATAAGTCATGAACATCATGCAGAGCGTCCGTGCCTGTCTGAACTTGTCCTCGTAAGAGCCGAACATCTTGTCAATAAATGATTTTTTGCCGTGAACAACCTCGTCGTGTGACACCGGCAGGACGAAGTTTTCGGAGAACGCGTACATAATCGGAAATGTCAGTGCCGCGTGGTGGAAACGACGGTATACCGGGTCCATTGCCACATAGTCGTATATGTCGTTTGCAAATCCCATGTTCCATTTCAGATTGAACCCGAGCCCGCCATCCGACACCGGCTTTGTAATACCCGCATAAGCCGTCGACTCCTCCGCAATCATGAGTATATCCGGCAGTTCCGCAAAGAGTGCGGTATTGAGCTTTCTGAAGAAAGCGATTGCCTCGAGATTTTTATTGTCTCCGTAAATATTCGGCACCCACTCTCCCTGATCTCTGTCATAGTCAAGATAGAGCATTGACGCCACGGCATCCACCCGCAGACCGTCTATGTGAAATTCACGCAGAAGGTAGAAAGCATTTGATATGAGGAATGACTGCACCTCCTCGCGTCCGAGGTCAAAGAAGCGTGTTCCCCATGATCGCGACTCCTGTCTGTCTTTTCCCTGATACTCGTAGAGCGGAGAGCCGTCAAATTCGTAGAGCCCCCATGCGTCCTTCGGAAAATGAGCGGGCACCCAGTCAAGTATAACCCCTATCCCGTTTGAATGAAGTTTGTCTATCATATACCGGAAATCATCCGGGTCGCCGTATCTCGATGTCGGAGCATAGAAACCGCAGACCTGATAGCCCCATGAACCGTCATAAGGAAACTCCATGAGCGGCAGAAATTCTATATGCGTATACCCCATATATTTGATATACGGGACTATCACATCGGCAAATTCACGGTATGAATACGGGCGGTTATCCTCCTCGTGCCTTATGAAACTGCCGAGATGAACCTCGTAAATATTTACGGGTGATGAAAGATAACTGCCGTTTTTCGGGAGGACAGTCTTTTTTCGTTTTCTCATCCACTGTGCATCATGCCACCTGTGTGCAGACGCGGTGAAGATCAGTGACGCCCCGTCCGCTCCTCCGCGGGAAAACCTCGCATACGGATCCCCTTTATCAAACTCGCGCCCGCCGCGGCGTATGCGGAATTTGTAAGGCTTTTTTTCGAGCGATACATCAGATTCAACTGTCGTTTCCCACACGCCCATGTCGGTGACGCGCTCCATGCGCCGGGGAGTGTCCCAACCTGTGAAATCGGATACAAGCGCTACGGAATCTGCCGACGGTGCCCATACACGGAACACATATCGGTATCCGTTCTTTGAAGGCAGACTGTTACACCCGAGATAATCATATGCGTGGTAGTTTGTTCCCTGGTGAAAAAAATACGGTGCGAGATTGCGGTCGCCCTCCATATTCTTCTCCTTTCCGAGCATTTTTGTATAAACCGTGCAAATGTGACAATTGTTGCAAACGCCACCTCTGTTACTGGATTTATTTTAGCATGTTGTGTGTAGTTTGTCAAGAATAACAGGCAAAACCTGTTAATTTTGCGCGTTATTTTATATAAGAACACGCGCGACAGAAAAAACAGGCAGAGCAAGCCGTCTGCTCTGCCGTACTGTATGTCATTATGCGCTTTTTTTCTCCTTTACATTCGCCCCCTTTTCCGGTGCGGAGGGCGTCGCTTCATTATTTGCACCAGCTTCCATGCGGCTTCTTCGGACTTTTTTGATTTTCACGGTTATGCTCTCTTTGCACGAGCGGCAAAGCCTTGAAACCGGCACCGCAGCATGTTCTCTGAAAAACGGAATGACAGCCCGCCGGATAACCCGCCGCACAAGCCGGACAATCAGATGCAGCGGCTGCAGCACAAGCGCCACGAGGAGTACTGCCGGCAAAGACAGCTTCCGCAAAAAGGCAGAGATGGCTTTTACTAATTGCCCACCCGAAAAACGGTAAGTGACAGCAAATGAAAGCGTGGCTATTATCGGCATATAGAACCTGAACATACCGTCAAGCAGACCGTAAATAAGCAAAATCAGACCTGTTCCGGCGGTAGAAAAAAACAGGAAATCGTAGATATTATATGCGACAGCCGTCAGCCCCGTCCCGCTCACATCTGCCCACTTCTCTTTTGCGACGGAAATACCGCCATTTCCGAAAACAGTGACGACCGGAAATATCAAAAATCCGCGCAAAAGCGAAAGGAGCGAACGGATGAGCGGATACAGGAGCCCGGCGGTGATACCGTACAGGCACGCCCCGACTGCGGACATCAGTATCTCATGTATATCAAAATATTTCAAAGTTATCCCCTTGTACGCCGCTTTCCCCCGTTATCGTCACGGAAAAAGACGCCGTCTATTCTCCCGCAGATGTTTATTTTCCCGCTCTCCTCGGAAAGACTTATTATGCGCATGTTTTCCCCCTCAACATAAAGCGTAAAGCCATCACATTCTGCACTAACCTCAGCACCGTCAAACGAAATAATGCTCCTCACGCCGTCTGCCGTAAGTATGCGTCTGCCGGTTATGCTGACCGACAGCTTTTCTCCTTTGGAATCCATGTCCACCTCCGGTATAAATCAGCGCATAAAAAGAGAGCGCCGCATATCTTCACTAACGAAAATATGCGGCACAAACTGCCTTTATACCGGGGTCTCGGAAATTATCTCATACATCCCCGCAGCCTCAGTCTTTTTTGTGGTTTCCTTTATGTCAAGAACCCTCACGCTGACCTCCTTCGTTCCGAAGGACAGAGATATCACATCTCCGGTCTTTATATCGTAGGAAGCCTTTGCAGGTTTTCCGTTTACCGAAACTCGCGAGGCATCGCAGGCATCGTTTGCCACGGTACGGCGCTTTATGAGTCTTGATACTTTAAGGAATTTGTCGAGTCTCATCAGCCGTTGACAGCGTCCTTGAATACCTTAGAGGGAGCGAAAGCCGGTCTCTTGCTTGCCGCTATCTTTATCGTCTCGCCTGTCTGAGGATTTCTTCCTTCTCTCTCGGCGGACTCCTTTACCTCAAAGTTACCAAATCCTATAAGCTGAACCTTGTCGCCCTCCTTGACCGCATTCATGATAGCGTCGAGAGTTGCGTTAAGAACAGCCTCAACATCCTTCTTCTTGAGTTCTGTCTCCTGGCTGACTACATTTACGAGATCTGTCTTGTTCATTTCAGTACTCCTTTGTTTTTCACATTTGTTGTGTGTTCTTAATTATACCAACCGTGACGTGCATTTGCAACATAAAATGAGATTTTTTTTCGTATGTATTAATTCTTTTCGGCTTTATTGATAATTATGCGAAGTAACTTTTGTTGAATTTGCCATTTTTTTGAGATTGCTCACCGAAATAATGCCGAGAGAAAATGAAAATACAAGGTAGAGCGTCGCGCATAAAAGTATCAGAACAAATGTTCCTGCCCCACTGTCTGTCATACGGAATACCCTGTCGCGGATAATAGCGCCGAGCGGCAACGCAACCGCAGAAACAGCAAGCGGAGCCCACATGCGGAACGCGACCGTGACCGAACCTCCGCGCCTTGCAAGATATATCAGCGACACAATAAGCCCCACAGCGTAGCATAACACGGTTCCCACTGGGGCACCTAAAATACCTATATTTTCATTTCCTATAAGTACATATCCGGAAGCGAGTTTAAGCACGGCGCCACAGCTCATAGCTATCAATGGCGCGCGGTATAAGCCGACTGCCTCAAGATATGTATTAACGACGCTCATCATCCCCATAAAAAGCACCGCCGGAGCGATAAGTGCGAGCATAGGCGCCGCGACAGTCGCCTCCCCGTCATCAAAAACAAGCGAAAGTATCTCGCGCGGAAAAAGCATGAATGCGACAGTAACCGGCGCACATAAAAATGAAACAATGCGTACCGCTCCGGAGAGTGAAGAACGAAGTTTTTCCGTCTCCCCACCCGCGTATGCGGCAGTCATGGACGGAAGGAGCGCCATGCAGACAGGCGTTACAGCTGTTGCAACAAGATTGAACATCGGAACCACGAGAGTAGTATAATTACCGTAAAGAGATGTCGCACCACTCTCGCTGTAACCCGCACTCTGAAGCCGGCGCATGATAAGACCGAGGTCTATAATATTTGACACGCTCATAACAGCAGAACTGAAAGTTATAGGCAGTGCAATCTTTGCCATGCTCCGGATAATCCGACGCTGCGGAATTTCAGTATATGCATTCTGCTTTGTTTTTTCTTGAGATAATTTGATTTTAATTACAATTACAAGATACAGTGACGATATCAGTGATGAAAGAGTTATTCCTAACACCGAGAGCGCGGCACAGTCGCTCAGTACCATACCGTGCCTGTACCCGAGTGTTGCAAATGACAGTCCGAAAAGAAGTCTTAGTCCACCCTCTATAACCCCCGACAGTGCTATTTCCGAAAAAGATGACACACCGTTGAGATATCCGCGAATAACTCCGGAGAGGGCAACAAAAACAAGAGACGGGGCGATGGCGCGCATGCACTCCCTCGCCCCACGGTTTCCTATAGCAGCGGATATTGCCCCCGCGCCGAAAAACATGACAGCCGCAAGAATACATCCGAGAATCGTTATACACACAGCACAGACACGGAATATTCTTACTGAATTTCGTCCTCCCTCTTTTACTTCATTTCCGGTTATTATTATTGAAACTGCCTTCGGCACTCCGGCACTGCAGACCATGAGGAAGAACACATATACAGAATAAGCGGAGTTGAAATAACCCATTCCCTCGCTGCCGAGAACATTCATCAGAGGTATTTTATATATGAGACCGAGTATTTTTACTATCAATGCGGATATCGTCAGCGACAGCGCCCCGCCGAAAAATCCGCTCCTGCCCTTGTTGTTTTTCACATTACCCTCCCTACGCCGCAGAATATAAAAATAAAAAAAGCTTACTAAATCTATATTAGTAAGCCTTTCATTTTATTAATGCCACGAGACATTATGGGTGTTATTTCTTCATGAAAAATCCGATGGCTTTTTCCGTTGCCTTGTATGCATATGAGTCAGGGTCTTTTGCGTCCTTTGCATATTCGCGAAGATATTCATACGGATACTTCGGTCTGAATATACGTTCGATTATCCTGCCGCCGTTTCCGTCATCGCGTACAAGCTTTGTAGTGGCGCCGGCGCCGACCGCAAAAATCGGCTGTACCTCTTCCATCATGTATATATTGTAGAGTCCCTCATGCCCATCAAGAGAATAACCGACATTTTCAAGATTGCCGACCGTATTCTTCTGCCTGTACATATAGTACGGGCGGTAGCCTGCAAGCTTTGTTTTCAGCTGCGAATATTCGACACTCTTTGCTGCATCTCCGCCTGTCAGAGAGTATACCTCGGAATTTTCGCGCAGTATATCGGACGCCTTCTTAACGCAGAATGTATGAACTGTTATATTTGTTGGCGTGAGCTCTGTAACCTTATCAATGGTTTCGGAGAAATTGCGGAAATCGTCGCCGGGAAGACCGGCAATCAGATCAACATTTATATCTTTGATACTGCTCTCCTGTGCGATTTCGTACGCCCGGTAAAAATCCTCAACCGTATGCTTTCTGCCTATTTCCTTAAGTATCTCATCATTCAGTGTCTGCGGATTAACGCTTATCCGCGTAACGCCGTATTTTGTCGCGACGAAAAGTTTTTCCGCCGTTATTGTATCCGGTCTCCCGGCTTCAAGCGTGAATTCATCGAGCGACAAGACATTGATTCTTTCGGAAATATAGGAAAGGAGGCTCTCGAGTTGAGACGGCGTGAGTATTGTGGGCGTTCCGCCGCCTATATAAACCGTCGTGACCCTCAGACCGAGACGATTTATAGTCATGAGCGTATTATCAATGTCGGCGAGGAGCGCAGTTATGTAATCGTCAACCATTGAAAGAAGCCGCGAATTTGTATATGAAACAAAGCTGCAATAGGCACAGCGCGACGGACAGAACGGGATAGATATATAGAGAGAGCAGGTATTCTGCCCGAGTTTTTTTA
>CALDMI010000121.1 GCA_937914815.1 uncultured Clostridia bacterium | reverse complement strand
GCTACCCCGGCTCAAAGCAACTAATCCTCCGGCGCACCTTCCCCGAGCTCGAAAAATCGCTCATAAGAACGGCGCTCTCGCTCTATCCGAGAACCCTCTTTACCCTGAACTCCTCCTCCCACACGGGAAGGCTCCGAAACGGCTCGGTCATAGATTTCGGCTACTGCGCGGCGGAGAACGACGTCTACCAGTATCAGAGTGCAGAATACGACTGCATCCGTTTTGACGAGCTGACGCACTTCACCGAGAGCCAGTACTTATATCTTATATCCCGCGTCAGAGGCGCGAATGACTATCCGAAATGCGTGAAGTCCTCGACAAACCCCGGCGGCATAGGGCACTCATGGGTAAAGGCGCGGTTTATCGACCCTGCCCCACCGGACACCCCGTTTACCGGGGAGGACGGAATACGGCGGATATTCATTCCCGCGCTGCTCTCCGACAACGGCTTTCTGACCTCGCGCGACCCCGGGTACCGCGAGCGGCTCTTGGCTCTGCCGGAGAGGGAGAAAAAGGCACTGCTGTACGGCGACTGGAACATCTTCGAGGGGCAGTACTTCCCCGAGTTTTCGGTGAAGGAGCATGTGATAGCCCCGTTCGAGATCCCGCCGCATTACAGAAGATACCGCACCATTGACTACGGTCTCGACCGGCTCGCCTGTCTGTGGATAGCGATAGCGCCGGACGGGCGCGCGTATGTCTACCGGGAGTTCTGCGAGTCGAACCTCACCGTAAGCGCGGCGGCGCGCGGAATAGCCGCGAGGACGCCGGGGGGCGAGGACATCTACGCGACGCTTGCGCCGCCTGACCTCTGGGCGAGGAGTCAGGAGTCCGGGAAAAGCAAGGCTTCCCTCTTTTCCGAATACGGAATAAACTTCACGAAAACCGGAAACGACCGCGAGGCGGGCTGGCTCGCACTCAAGGAGTGGCTCGCCGTGCGGGACGGCGCGCCGATGCTGCGCATCTTTTCCACCTGCACGGAGATAATCCGCTGTCTTCCCGCGCTGACGGTGGACAAGCTCCGACCGAGCGACTGCGCAAACGAGCCGCACGAGATAACCCACGCGCCGGACGCGCTCCGCGGCTTTGCGGTCTATCACACAAGACCCGCGCCGGAGAGAGGCGTATCGCCCCGCCGGAGGTGGAGCGCCGACATGTGGGAGGACTACCGCTCGGCATCTCCCGAAGAAAAAGAATATCTGAAACGCAAATACGGAGAACCTGAATGAAAGAAAATACCAAAACCAAAGAGGAGCGGCTGAATTATTTCCGCGACCTCTACGAAAACGCGAAGGAAAAATACTCGGGGGTTACGGACGAGCTGTCAAAACACATGGAGCAATACAGAGGCTCCTCCGCCATTGACGGCTCGGATGTGCGGGCGGAGTCGGTGCGCAACATCACCTATGAGATAGTGGAGAGCCAGATCTCCTCCGACATTCCGCTCCCGCGGGTGGAGTGCTCCTGTTACAGCGAAAAGCACAACCGCAACGCAAAGAGCATAGAACGCCTCTGCACCTCGGTGCGCGACCTGCTCCCGTTTGAAGAGATGAACGACCTCGACGAGAGGTACACCTACATCTACGGCGGGAGCGTGTGGCTTGTCGAATGGGACTGTGACATGCTCCGCGGCAGGGAGCGCGGCGGAGTGCGCGTACATTGCGTATCCCCGCGCGACTTCATACCCCAGCCGGCGGTAAGCTCGGTTTCCGACATGGAATACTGTTTCCTCCGCTTCACGACCACAAAGGGAGAACTCATAAGAAAATACGGGATTTTGCAAAGTGAAGTTGACAAAAGCGACCTCGAGAGCCGGAGGACGGAGGACGACCCGGACCCGGACGGCGAATGTGTCACCGTCGTTCTCTGCTTCTATAAGGACGAGGACGGCGAGGTCGGGGAGTTTATCTTCTCCGGTGACCTTATCGTCCGCGACCTGCCGAAATACT
>CALDMI010000120.1 GCA_937914815.1 uncultured Clostridia bacterium | reverse complement strand
AGAGCTCGTTCATGAAGGCTATGTTTATATCGCGCTGGCTGTTCTCTATGACCTTTGCAGCCTCTGCAACCTGAATGGAGGAGGCGCGGTGAACACCCGCCGCGACGACTATCTGATATACGTTTGCAATCTCGTCAAGAGACTCCGCATCCATGCCCGAGACTATCTTCTTTATGGTGGTGAGTCTATGTACCTTATCTCCGGGATTGATACGCTCGGGAGAATAGCCGACCTTGAAATCAATGCCGCACTTCAGCCCGGACTCACGCTCAAGGATAGGTACACAGGTCTCCTCCGTTACTCCCGGATAGACCGTTGACTCATAGACCACGATAGTGCCCTTTGTCAGGTTGCGCCCCACTATCTCGCTCGAACCTATGACAGGGGTAAGATCGGGGGTAGTATCGTCATTTACCGGCGTCGGAACCGCGACGATTATAAATTTAGCTTCTTTCAGGCGGGTCTCGTCATAGGTCCAGTCGACAGAGCAAGCCTTTATAGCCTCGTCGCCGACCTCCTGTGTGGGATCTTTTCCGGCTTTGTATGCCTCTATCTTTGCCTTGTTGATGGCGAAGCCTATGACATCAATGTGCTTTGAAAATTCGACGGCTATCGGCATACCGACATACCCGAGTCCCACGAGTGCAAGTTTTTCTTTTCTGTTGATGATTTTCTCGTAAAGTGACATAGTTTTTTACTCCCTCACTGTTTTATATTTCGTTTCAGAGTTCCATTGCATTGCATATAACGCCGTTTACCTTGACGACATCAAATCTGTCCTCGACAATTTGTCTGCCGCGCTTTGCCATTCGACCGATGATCTCCGGATGCTCAATAAAGTGTATCATGCGACCGGACAAAGTCTCTGCATCTTTTACCGGCACAAGATATCCGTTCTCGCCATCCGTAACCGTTTCCCGACACCCCGGCGCATCGGTAGTAATTATTGCTCTTTCGCATGCCATAGCTTCAAGAACGGTTTTCGGCGTCCCCTCTCTGTAGGACGGCAGGACAAAAACGCCGCACTGCGAGAGATAAGGTCTTACATCAGATTGCTCACCAAAGTATTCAACAATTCCGGAGTCGGTATAATGCGCGAGCTCCTCGGGCTTCAGCGCGCTCGGATTTGTATCATACGGTCCGACAAGCATGAACCGTGCCGACGGATATTTTTGCTTCACGGCTTCAGCCGCCTGCAAATACTCACAGACCCCCTTGTCCCGTATAAGTCGGCTTATACAGAGAAACGCCGGAAACTCCGGCAGGGGAAGAGGCTGAAATTTTTCAAGATTGACGCCGGAGCCGTTGAGCATCACAACGCGCTCTTTTTTCACTATTCCGTAACGGCAGAATATCTCGACATCGTCCGGATTCTGGAAGAATACCTTTTTCGCGTGCTTCATCCCGAGCTTATACTCGGTGACAAGTATCTTGCGGACAAGTTTCGTTTTCAACCCGTCGGAAAGGAAGACCGAACCGACGCCGGCGATCAGCGGGTAAAAATCGCGGATGCCCAACTTGCGTGCCGCCATTCCACCGTATATGACGGTTTTTGCCTGATAGGCAAAGATCCTATCCGGGTGCTCTGCCCTGAGAAGTCTTTTCAGGGCGCGGTAAGTCTTTATGTCCTTCAGCGGATTTGTTCCGTTACGCTGTACGGGAACCGAAATATACCGTATACCGTTTTCGCCGAATTTGTCCACCCACTTATCGGAGGGCTCATTGCCTATCGCGACAACATCATTCCCCCTGCGGACAAATTCCCTCATCATGTCAAGTCTGAACCAGAAGAGAGAAGGCGTGTGGCTTGACATTACAGCTATCTTCATCTTTTCGTTGCCTCTTCCCTCTCCGCCTCTTCTCTCTTCATCTCTCCGGTGCCGCCCTCGACGACGCCGTCATGGTGGAGAACCGAGGTTATTGTGCCGAAAAAGCACTTGCAGTCGAAGCCGAAGCTGAGCTTTTCCACATACTCGCCGTCGAGCCGCGCCTTTTCCGGTATTTCGAGCTCGTCCCGCCCGTTTATCTGCGCCCAGCCGGTAAGACCGGGGCGCACATCGTTTGCGCCGTATTTATCCCGCTCTGCAACGAGGTCATCCTGATTCCAGAGGGCGGGGCGCGGACCTATGATACTCATCTGTCCAACGAGGATATTGAAGAGCTGCGGTAACTCGTCGATGCTCATTTTTCTCATCCATCTGCCGCATTTGAGTATGTACTGCTCCGGATTTTCAAGCATGTGCGTCGGCATATCGTGCGGTGTCGACATCTTCATGCTCCGGAATTTCAGCACGTTGAAAAACGTTTTATGTATTCCAACCCGCTTCTGCCGGAAGAAAACCGGACCCGGGTCCTCAATAAAAATTATCAGTGCGAATATCAGCATCGGGAGCGCAAGCACCAAGATGCCGATAAATGACAGGACTATATCAATAAGCCGTTTGAAAAAATGCTTGTACATTCTTCTACCACCGATCTCAAAATTTCCCGCACACGGGTGCCGCCCGCCGGGTCACTCTCCCGTGAAAACCGCATTATATCCGAGCACGGTCTTTTCCCTCATGCTCTTCCCGGCTGCAACAATGCTCCCGCACTGGAGGAGACACCCCGCGCCGACAGTCGCGTTATGATTTATTATTGCCCCGGCACAAACGACAGTGCCACAGCCGACGCTCGCCCCGGCGTTGATAACCGCCATAGGCTCAATGATAACTCCGTCCGCGACCGTCGCCGACGGGGAAATATATGCCCGGGGGCTTATGAGTGCGGCTAAGTGGAAACCCGCCGCGCGGAGCTTCCGTATGTATTCAAGTCTTACATCCGGGTTGCCGATGGCAACGACGGCATATTTGTATTCACCGGCATGCAGCCCGTAATTATCGAGACTGTCAATGGCAATTGCGCTTTCGTCATCGAGAAAGGCTATCTTCCCGAATGTGCCCATAGAGTCGGCAATTTCCTTTGCCACCATGCCGTACTGCCCCGCCCCGAGAATAAGGAGGCTGTTGTTTGTTTCCATAAAAGTGCGTTCCGTTTCTCTTTTATTTCGCGCCGCAGGCGGCGCGCTCCGTACAGGCTCCGGTTCTCTCCGGCACCATGCGCCACATTCTGAAAATATTCCGATTCCGTGCGGGGAGCCGCAGTTTGCGGGCACGCGCTGCGGCAAAATCGTACACGCTGTGTACCTATATAATACTACGCGCGGGGAGATTTGTCAATAGCCAGTTACGGAGAGGTGGCGGTTATGCGAGGGCAGCGGAGGGCAAAAACGGAGTATCCGCCGCGCGGCGCGCGGCTGGGCTTTTTCGCGCGGAGCACCGAAAAAACGGCGGAAAAAGCTCCCGCAAAAAGCGACAAAATCCGCATTTACCCCCTATCCGTGTATTAAAAATGCCACTATCTCCCGGGCGCGTCCCGTCTCGCTTCCGTCGGCGACTGAAAGAAAAACGAAAGCCGCCCAGTGTACAATTATATACACAGAGGCGGCAAAAATTCCCGCGAAAAAATATTTTTGATTTTGATTAAAAATTCCAGGGCGCAGGCGCACCCTTGCTGCCCTTTGTTTCAAACAACATGATATTTACCGCCCCTCATGCAGCTTTTTTATTTCCCCGACGGGGACCTTCTCCTGTCTGTCCATAGTGAATATTCCGTTCTTCTCCTGGAAAACATCTGTAAGCTGTGTCATGCAGAAGCCGCACAGCGCCTTTTGCTCATAGATAAAGTCAAGCATTTCGCCGTATTTTTTCAGAAAATCCTGCTGTGTGCCGACGCTTTTTCCGTAGCCCCAGCCGCTTTTATCATCTCTCGCAAAGGCGATGCCCGCGAACTCCGAGAACATAATAGCCTGACCCGTGTATCGATATTCACCCGCGAAGAAGTTCTTCAAGCCCCTTACGCACTCCGTATTCTCGCCCGCCATCAGTCCCTTGATATTGCCGTCATAAAGCGAGTGCAGTTCCTCATAGGTCTCCGCGTAGTGGTGGAAGGTTATGACATCAGACATCGTATGCTCCCACCCATCGTTTGAGATTACGAGTCTGCCGTTTACCATCGGCTTTACGAGGGCGTACATATCGGCGGTCATTTTACGGACCTCTGCGCTCTCCACTATGTCATTTATTCCCCATGACTCATTCCACAGCACATATGCAATAATACATGGGTGCGAGATATGCTCCCTTATCAGGCGGGGAAACTGTCTGAAGTACTGCTTATACACCTTATAGCTGTAAGCATGAGCCGAGGGACATTCCTGCCATGCATAGAGCCCGTACAGGTCCATATAGTAGAAATTCAGCGGCGACGGAACATGTTCATGCATTCTCGCCCCGTTGAACCCGCACGCGAGCGTCAGCTCTGCGTCCTTTATTATTTCCTCCTCCGTGGGCGTGGTGAACTTATCTGCCCAGTACCCCTGATTCAGAACAAACTTCAAGTATGTATCCTCGCCGTTTACAAAGACCCTGCCGCCCGAAAGCGCGACGGTAGTAAAGCCGCAATAGCTCAGAATATTGTCGACCTCTCTGCCCCCGTCAAGAAGAGACAGTTCCACATTGTAAAGATAAGGATTTTCGTGTGACCACGGGGTAACGCCGTCAACAGGCATTACAAATTCTTCCCCGCCGCCATGCACGGAAAAACTCTGCTCCGTCACCGGCTTCCCCTCCGCGTCGGAGAGACGCACCGCAAGGGTTGCCCCTGCCGGGGCGGACACGCGCAGGATGAGCGTCTTTTTTTCGTAGTCGGCGCTCAGTGAAAAATCCTCTATATGCCGGCTTTCAAGCTCCTCAATGTAAATATCGCGTACAATGCCGCTTGTTTCGGTATAGAAACAGGTAAAGGAGTCCTTTCTCCACCTCTGTTTGCCGCGTATCTGGTCTATCTCCATCGTGTCCTCAACGCGCAGGGTGATCCGGTTTTCCCCCTCCACCGCATACGGGGTCACATCAACCGAAAATCTGTCATATCCACCCTCATGTGTCAGGATATATTTCCCGTTTATAAACACCGTGGTCTTATAATCCACAGCGCCGAAGGTTATAATGTGCGTCTTGTCGGGAGAGCCTATGTAAAATTCCCTCTCATACCAGATAACATCGCACTGCTTACCGGGCAGATTTATCCCGCTCGCCTCCGACTGATATGGATAAGGCACTGTTATTTTCATCCCCCGCGGGAAATCTTTTTCATAATGCCGGAGCAAGCCCTCGTCATTTTCGTCAAATGCAAAATCCCATTCCCCGTTCAGAAGCTCATAGTTTTTTCTGTATCTTGTCGGGTCGGGGTGCCCCTTGTGATAAGATTTCGTCGGGTATAGTTTTCTTGTCATAATGCGTAAGCTCCTTATTGTGAGTACTTTGTATATGAATACTTTATATAACAGACGTGTACCGTAGCCCGATGCTTTGGCTGTCCTGCCGATAAACGAAAATCCACTTCCCCGGACGGTACAACCGTATATTAGCATATCGCAACCATTTTTTCAAGCCCATCTGTTTATTGCATTGTTCCGTACAAAAAGCGGCGGTTTATTAAAAGCGAGCCATGTTATTTAGCCAAATCAGGGGTTGACTAATCATGATTATACTACAATGTTATGTTTTCAGCCTTTCCCAAAGAATACCGAAAGGTCGGAGCGGATACCCGCCCCGACCTTTATTTTTTGTTGCGATTTATTTTGTCTTTCTCCGGAGGACATTTGTAATCGCGACGACGGCGGGAAATACCACCCCCGCGACAACCCAGATTATATAGCTCCGCCCCCAGTTATCCGTGAGCAAGCTGTACCCGAGATAAACCGCCGTAGCAACCATCCAGTATGCCGTATATATTGCGGGCGCAAGAGACGGCTTTTCTTTATTCTCCGCCGAATATTCGCCCTCCTGCAAGAGCTTTTCAAAGCTCGCCCATATGATCCCCGCCCTGACAAAGAAGATTGTGCCTATCCCGACGATAAAAAGCATGACCGAGAGCATAATCATCAAAAACAGGTCGTTGTCGGGGTTGATAATCGCCCCGGCGAAAAGCGGAATTATCGCGGTGATACAGAGCGCTGCGCCCGCGATGTTGCTACCCGTGTATACTTTTCTGTACTGTGTCCTGCGTTCCTTAACCATTCCGCAAACGCCGTACTCCGTATCAAATTTTTCTTTTTCGAGATACGCATACGGGGCTGTCTTGCCGCCGCACGATATAAACATTGCGACGGCTGACGCCACAAGCATGATAAGTATAATCATTCCGGCGCCGGTCGCAACGATTTCACTGAGCGCCCCCGCCGTGCTCTCGCTGATTGCACAGAGTACCAGAAGAGCTGTCGGAGATATAATGCAGAGAAAGGTAGCAAAGCCGATTATTTTTGCCGTCCTTGCCTTTACGGAAATGAAAGCGTTCGCATCCTCCATAGACACCCGCCGCAGTGACGGCGTGTCACAGGCTGCGCCCGTGCTGTCGGCTTCCTCAATTTCGTCCTTCAGTAAATAATCCGTGCTCACCCCGAACATCTCCGACAGGCGTATAATCTTATCAAGGTCGGGGACGGATTGCGCGCCCTCCCATTTTGAGACGGATTGTCTCGTTACATCCATCTGCTCGGCTAACTCCTCCTGGGACCAGCCCGCCTTTTTCCGCAGTAGAATAAGCTTATCTGCAAAAATCATATTTGTCCTCCTCGCGGTCTATTGTTATGCTCATATTCTATCATTTTTGACGGTTGCAAACCACCAACCGCACCGTTCAATATGTCAACTGATGGTTGCTTTAATCTTTTTCCGCAGCGGGGCGCAGGTCAAGATTCATAAAGTCGCAGTCGATAAACTCTCCATTAATTTTCATGAAACCTGGGAATGTGCAGATCTTGCGAAAGCCGAGCTTTTCATAAAGCGCGATAGCGCGCACATTGTCGCTCCGCACCTCGAGATTTACCTGCTCTATTCCGGCTCCCCGCGCAAAATCGAGCACGCCCTCTGT
>CALDMI010000119.1 GCA_937914815.1 uncultured Clostridia bacterium | reverse complement strand
GATTATTTGAGCTGTTTCATTCCTCTCCCTTTGTTCGGTTTTCTGTGGGTAGTTGCTGTAAGTTAATTCTCGGGGGCAGTCGATTTCTCCGTTTCGGTATCCTTTCCGTGGAGATTGACTGGAGAATTATATGCGGCGGTACTCACGGCGGCAGTTTTTAACTGTGATTTGCAATAAATTGGGGGACGGTTTTCCGTCTCCCTTTTGCAATAAATTGGGGGACGGTTTTCCGTCTCCCTTTTGCAATAAATTGGGGGACGGTTTGCCGTCTCCCTTTTGCAATAAATTGGGGGACGGTTTACCGTCTCTCTTTTTTTATCAAAAGTCTTCGTGCCTGTTCCGGCGACATTTGCACTTGTGCCGGTATTTCTCTTGCATTTACGCCACCATTCTGCGCGCATTATGCCGATGCCTCTCTCGCACTTATGCCGATATTTTGCGCGCCGTTGCCGATATTCGTTTTGTTTATGTGACATTCTTTCTGATATGACATTGCATAAACCGCGTAAATGCCGGAAAATTCGCGAATACTATTGAAAAGCCCGGCTGAATGTGGTATACTTTTAGAAGATTACCGTACAGGCGCCGCGCGCCGTACACTTCAATTTTTGTATTTTCGGAGACAGATATGGAAAGAGAACTTGTAGCTCATATATACGCGTCCCCCGAGAAATTCGGAGATAAGACCGTAACTCTCGGTGGGTGGGTGAGAAACCTGCGCGATTCAAAGGCTTTCGGATTTATAGACCTGAATGACGGCTCCTGCTTCAAGAGTATTCAGGTGGTTTTCGAGCGCGAGAAGCTCGCAAATTACGACGAGATAGCCGGACAGAATGTCGGCGCGTCGCTTGTCGTCACCGGGCGCGTAGCGCTGACCCCGGGGGCAAAGCAGCCGTTTGAGCTCAAGGCAGAAAAAATAGAGGTCGAGGGAACATCGACGCCGGATTATCCGCTTCAGCCGAAGCGCCATACCGTCGAGTTTCTGCGTGAGCAGGCGTACCTGCGCCCGAGAACAAACCTCTTCTCTGCGGTGTTCAGAGTGAGGAGCGAGGTGGCATATGCCATACATTCCTTCTTCCACAGCCGCGGCTTCGTCTATGTCCATACTCCGCTTATAACCGGCTCCGACTGCGAGGGCGCGGGCGAGATGTTCCGCGTCACAACCCTTGATATGAACAATCCGCCGAGAACCGAGGACGGGGCGGTCGACTTCTCGAAGGACTTCTTCGGTAAGAGCACGAATCTTACCGTCTCCGGACAGCTCGAGGGCGAGACCTTCGCCATGGCTTTCGGAAATATATATACCTTCGGTCCGACCTTCCGCGCCGAAAATTCCAATACCGCGCGCCACGCCGCGGAGTTCTGGATGATAGAGCCGGAGATCGCATTTGCCGACCTCGGCGACTGTATGCAGCTCGCATGGGATATGATAAAGTATATAATCAATCACGTCCTTGATAACTGCAAGCAGGAAATGGATTTCTTCAACTCTTTTGTCGATAAAACCCTGCTCGCGCGGCTTACAGCCCTGCGCGACGCGGATTATGCAAAGGTCACGTATACAGAGGCTATTGACCTCCTCCTTAAATCCGGCGCAGACTTCAAGTACCCGGTTTACTGGGGCGTCGACCTGCAGACAGAGCACGAGAGATACCTCACCGAGCAGATATATAAGAAGCCGGTGTTCCTTATCGACTACCCGAAGGAGATAAAGGCATTCTATATGCGCCTGAACGACGACGGCAAGACCGTCGCGGCGATGGACCTCCTTGTCCCCGGCGTCGGCGAGATAATCGGCGGCTCACAGCGTGAGGAGCGGATTGATATTCTCTCCGCCCGCATGAAGGAGCTCGGACTCCGTGAGGAGGACTACTGGTGGTATATGAACCTGCGCAGATACGGCGGGACAAAGCACGCGGGCTACGGTCTCGGATTTGAGAGAATTATCATGTATCTTACCGGAGTTGCGAATATCCGCGATGTAATTCCTTATCCCAGAACGGTGGGAAACGCGGAGTTCTGAGAATTTCAAAAAATGTTCGGGGCGCGCCGGAATTATCCCGGGCGCCCCGCTTTTTTCAATATTTACATTGCAAATATTGACATTGTCGTACTGTTTTCTTGCCGCGATTGCACACCGTGAAAATTCTATTGAAAAATATTCCCGGTTGTGGTAAAATCAAAAGTGAGTATGAATATGCCGCGTCGCCGCGAAAACGGCATCCGACCGGCAGACAGGAGAAAAATATGTTTACTGGAATTCTTAACGGCAAATCCTCGCCGGTTCATGTTGATTACAGAGTATATGTAAAGGGCGATACAGAGCGCGGGGACCTCCCGGCAGAGTCGCTCCGTGACGGGAAAGGTCTGAAAATAGAGTTTCCGGAGTTTTATGACCGGGCGGTGCGCGTCGCCCTCGCACTCTCGGAGAAGTGCTATGTCGACAGCATTGTCATAGGGCTCAGAGGCACGGGCGCAACCCTTATCCGCATTCTTGACGCAGAGGGTGTTAATGTACTCGCAGAGCACAGAGCCGAGACCGGACGGTGCATAATCCCGGGAGAAATAGCCCTTGTTGTCGCCGCAGAGTTGCAGGAGCTTGTTATCGAGATTGAGAGCCCGTTTGAAACGATAGCGCTCGATAGCCTCGATATTCACGGCGCGGTCTATGACGAGCGGGAGATTTTCCCGCTTCCCGCCAATTCGGCAATATCCGATACCCGTCGCCCGGTCCGTGATTTTCGCGGGGTAAAGACGACATCCACCGTCGGCGAGGTCGCCGCGGCTGTCCTCTGTGAGAAACTTGAAGAGACGACAGGCTATAATCCGGGGCGCGACGGCGACGGATTCGTCCTCCTCGAGGACCCCACGATAATGGAGAACGGCTACCGCCTCGAGGTAGAGGACAGGGTAGTAATATCCGCGTCGGATGAGCGCGGGTTTGTAATAGGCGTCGAGGCCCTTATAAAGCTCATTGACGGCGGAACTATCCCGGAGGGGCGGATAGACGACCACCCGTGTATGAATTTCCGGGGTGTTCACCTCTATCTTCCCGCCGAAAATGAGTATGATTTCGCGAAAAGACTTGTAAAGTATCTTCTTTCCCCGATGGGGTATAACTACATAATCCTTGAGTTCGGCGCGGGAATGAAGTTTGACTCTCACCCCGAGATAAACGAGGCGGTAGACCGCGTAAAGCGGCTCGCAAGAGAGGAAAACCTCCCGCCGTTCCCGCACGCCGCCGTGGGCGGCGACCACGCGGTCGATAAGGCAACCGTGCGCGACTTCATAGAATATGTCCGCTCCTTCGGGATAGATGTTATCCCCGAGGTGCAGAGCCTCGGTCATGTCCAGACCCTCACGGTCACATACCCGGATATAGCCGAGATACCGGACGGCGAGGAAGCCACGGGGACAATCGACGAAAACGCGGCAGATATCCCCCCGGCAAAGATATACCCGCATTGCTACTGCCCGTCAAACGAGAAGTCATATAGAATTCTCTTTGATATTCTTGACGAAATTCTTGATGTCGTAAGACCGCGGAAATTTGTCCACATGGGGCATGACGAGGTGTATCAGATAGGCGTCTGCCCGGTGTGCAAGAAGAAAAATCCCGCCGACCTTTACGCCGCCGATGTGATAAGGTATCACGATTATCTCAAATCCCGCGGTTTGCGCATGATGATATGGTCGGATATGCTGCAGCCCGTGTCCCCCTATCTCACCACCGCGGCAATCGACAAATTACCGAAGGATGTTGTGCTCCTTGACTTCATATGGTATTTCCACACGGATAAGGACATAGAGGAAAATCTCACGTCAAAGGGCTTTGATGTCGTGATGGGGAACATGTACTCGAGCCACTATCCGAGATTTTCAAGGAGAGCCGGAAAGAGCGGCATCGTCGGTGCAGAGCTCTCTACATGGACGGCAACAAACGAGGAGAGCCTCGGCAGGCTCGGAAAGCTCTATGATATGGTCTACTCCGCAAATATGATGTGGCACGGGCGTGAGTATGACGAGCACCTCCGCGAGCTCTATGATCTCATGATAAGAAGGATTATGCCCGCCCTCCGCGACAGCTTGCACGGCTCGGTTGCACCCTCTCACACAAAGGGCGCAGGGAAAGAGGAGACCGTAATGACGGGGGAGGGGCGCTGGGAGCCCTCGGTCGACAGCGACGGAAGGTTCCGGAGCATAATCTTCAGCCACGCAACAGATAACAAAATGCCGAAGCCCGCATGGTCGGAGAAGCTCGGCGACCTTGCCCGCGTTGGTCGCTATCTCATAAAATACACGGACGGCAGCGAGACGCACCTTAATATAGTCTACGGCTTTAATATCGGCTACGCCGGTATGAGACAGAACGCACCGTCGGAGTATATATACTACCGCCATTGCGGCTACTTCTTCACATATTTTATGGACAGTGAGATAGTGACGGAGCCGGACGGCAGGATAAAAACAACCTACAAGTACGAGTGGGTAAATCCGCACCCGGAGAAGCATCTGCGCGCACTTGAGCTCGTAGATACCGACCCGCAGGCGGCTGTTACCGTTAAAGGAATTGAGCTTGTAAAATAACAAAACGAAAGGAAATGATTATGATAGTATCGCTTCTTCTGTTTTTATTGGCGGTCGGTGCGACGCTTTCGGGTATATTTCTGTTCCCGTACTTTGACCCGAGTATAGCCAGTATCATGAGCTTTGGTCTTATGGGCGTGGGAGTCGTTTTCCTTATCTTCTCGGTTCTTCACACGGCGTGGAGACTTGCAATGAGAAATTCGTATGCGTGGAACAGAAAGGGCTTTTTCCGGTGGGCGTCCGGGTGGCTGCTCGAGATAGTCTGCGTCGCGGCGGCTGTCGCACTTTCGGTAGGGGGCGTGTATCTTATAAGGAGTGCCTCTGGCGTTATCGGGCTCGTATGCGCGGTGTCCGGAATAGCCCTCCTCTGCATGATATTCCACCTCTTTCAGTTTGTGCGGGTCAGCGGCTCCGAGGGTGACGAGAAGTCAAAGCGTACCGCGATAGTGTGCGGGACTATCCTCGCATCAATTACTATTGCTGCCGTTATCGCCGCGATGTTCTACGGGATGATGTCAATTCATTAAGGTGCGGTTGTTCCGTTTCTTCGGAACACAAACCAAAAAGCAAGGCGGTTGCCCTCGGGCG
>CALDMI010000118.1 GCA_937914815.1 uncultured Clostridia bacterium | reverse complement strand
ATATAACCTATCCGGTTGTAAAGAGCGTCAAAGCGGTAGTCTTTGACATTCACCCCGTCGACAAGCACATCGCCCGCCGTCGCGTCATAGAAGCGGGGGATAATACTGACGAGCGTCGTCTTTCCGGAGCCCGTTGCCCCGATTATCGCGACGGTCTCGCCCTGCCCGGCGCGGAATGAAATGTCATGGAGCTCATCCTCCGCCGCATGCGGATAGCGGAAGGACACATCGCGAAACTCCACGGTGCCGACCTCCGGCGCCTCCGTCACATTCCCCTCGCGTATCACCGGGCGCTTGTCGAGCACCTCGTTTATTCGTTCTGCCGAGACCTGCGCCTGCGGCAGGAGCATGAATATCATGACGAGCATCATAAACGACATTACAACGTAGGTTGCATATGTGCTGAACACAACAATGTTGCTGAACATCGTGAGCCGCGCCGCAGGATCCGCGAGCGGGAGGCGGTCAATAAGCGCCGCGCCGAGCCAGTAGATAACGAGCGAGAGCGCGTTCATTCCGAAGCCCATTACAGGCTGTATAAGCGCAAACAGGTGCTGATTTTTAAGCTGTAAGCCGTACATCTCCGAGCTCGGGACATCGAACTTTTCGTTCTGATAGTCCTCGGCGTTGAACGCATGCACAACGTTGATTCCGGTCAGGTTTTCGCGCGCCACCCGGTTTATCTTGTCCGTCGCGCGCTGAACCCGGCGAAAGCGGGGAAGACATATGCTCATAATCGAAATGATAGTAGCGCATATCGCCACGACAAACCCGGCGGTAACGGCAGAGAGCTCCCAGCTCTTGCCGAGTATCTTTATAAGTGCCCAGACAGCCATAATGGGAGCCTTGATAAGCATCTGCGTACCCATCGCGACAATCATCTGTATCTGCGTTATGTCATTTGTCGTCCTTGTTATGAGGCTCGGGACAGAGAAGTCCTGCGTCTCCTCCCGTCCGCAGTCCATAACGTGGTGAAAGAGCTTGCCCCGCACCGTGAAGCTGAAGCCGGAGGCTATCTTTGCTGCCAGATATCCGCACGCAACCGCAAGCACCGCGCTTATAAGCACGCATGCGAGCATTTTCAGACCGACCGTCAGTATCTCCGATACCTCGCCCCCGGTCTTTATCATGGTCGTGAGTTCGGTCATATAGTCGGGTAGCCGCAGCTCAAAGAACACCTGCCCGGCGACGAGCACGGCGCATATCAGCGTCATGATGACCTCGCGCCGCCTCATGTTTTTCAGTAATTTAAGCATTTTTCCCTCCTGTGAGTCCGTTTTTCTGTATCTCGGCGAGATTTTCGTCTATCTTCTGAAGACACCGGCGGAATACCTCGAGCTCCTCGCCGTCAATCCCGCGCATTATCCCGTCGCCAAAGGCGCGCTGTATCTCCCGCCCCAGGCGTATAATCCCCTCCGCCGCCTCCGTCGGGCGGAGCAGGGTCTTGCGCCTGTCCCCCGGCACGCTTACCCGGGTGAGCAGCCCGCAGGAGACGAGCCTCTCGGCATGAACGGAGACTATCCCGGGCTTCCACCCGCGACATCGGCTGATGTCGGAGGCTGTCCTCGCGTCCTCATTGTTTGCGAGGAAGAGGAGAATATCGAGCGCCACGGGCGGGAGCTGCGCCTCCCGCGAGAGGGGGAGCAGGGCTGTGTGATAGGCGTCTATCATGCGGTTTGCATGGTTGAATATCCGCGTTCCGTTGATTTCCGGCTTTGACATGAAGATTAAATCCTCCTTGAAATACTTCAATATTAGAACATTCAATATTGTATATTCTTCCTGTAGATAAATCAATTAATTCTTTGTGAACAATAAAAGAACTTTTATATCGACATTTTATATTGACACAAATTCAAATATATGATATTCTGTATTTGACACAGTTCTATTATGCTGTGATTTTGAATAAAGGAGCGTGGATTTTATGAAAATTAGAAAAATGCGGTTACCGGTGGTGCTGATTTTGCTTTTATCGCTCCTCCTGCCTGTCCTTGCCGGTTGCAGCGACGACAGAGCAGACAGGAAAAAAGAGGCTGAAATGCTCCGCCTGTGGGAGGACACGGTCGTGAACGGTAACGGAGTAGGCAGTATTGAGTTTTCAAAATGTAATTGAATATACCCCGCGCCCGGCTCGTCCGGGCGCATTTTCATAGTACGAAAATATTTTTATCCGTTCTTTACATTTAATAATCAAAGTGGTAAAATATAAGGGAGAAAAATAAAGAGAGCCAGACGCGCGCAAAAAGTGCAAAAAAGGCGCCGGAAGAGAGGCAGGAGCGCAATATGCCGGATAAATTCATTCTGAAAAGCGAATATCAGCCGACGGGAGATCAGCCCGCCGCCATAGATGCCCTCGTCCGCGGAATAGAGGCGGGCGAGAGAGCACAGACTCTCCTCGGCGTCACCGGCTCCGGCAAGACCTTCACAATGGCAAACGTCATAGCGCGGCTGAACCGCCCGACGCTCGTTCTTGCTCATAACAAGACCCTCGCCGCACAGCTGTGTACCGAGTTCCGCTCGTTCTTTCCGGACAACGCCGTCGAGTACTTCGTCTCCTATTACGACTATTACCAGCCGGAGGCATATATCCCCGGCAAGGACGTCTATATAGAAAAGGATGCAATGATAAACGACGAGATTGATATGCTCCGACACAGCGCGACTTCCGCGCTCTTTGAGCGGCGCGATGTCATAATCGTCGCCTCGGTCTCCTGTATATATTCGCTCGGTGACCCGGAGGAGTACGAGAGTCTCCTTGTCTCCGTCCGCCCCGGTATGCCCCTGTCGCGTGAGGAGCTTATCTCCCGGCTTGTCTCAATAAGCTACGAGCGCAATGATATAAACTTTGTAAGAAACAAATTCCGCGTCCGCGGAGACACCGTCGAGATATATCCCTCGTCCGGAAAGGACACCGCCATAAGGGTTGAATTTTTCGGAGACGAGGTAGACCGTGTATCAAAAATCAATGTCCTGACAGGCGAGGTGACAGAGCGGCTGTCATACGCCGCAATCTTCCCCGCGACCCATTACGCGGTCTCGGATAATAAACGTGAGGCGGCGCTCCTTGAAATAGAGCGCGAGATGCACGAGAGGGTAGAGTACTTCAAATCAAAGGACATGCTCCTTGAGGCGGAGAGAATAGAGCAGAGGACGAAATATGACCTTGAAATGCTACGCGAGGTCGGCTTCTGCTCCGGGGTCGAGAATTACTCCCGCATACTCTCCGGCAGACCCGCGGGCTCAACCCCGTATACCCTCCTTGACTATTTCCCGAGAGATTATCTCATGTTTATCGACGAGTCGCATGTCACAATACCGCAGGTAAGGGGTATGAGCGGCGGCGACAGGGCGAGAAAGAAAAATCTTATAGATTACGGCTTCCGCCTCCCCTCGGCATACGATAACCGCCCCTTGAATTTTGACGAGTTCGAGAGCAAAATGGGGCAGGTCGTATTCGTCAGCGCGACCCCCGGGGACTACGAGCGGCAGGAGAGCTCCGACACGGTAGAGCAGCTTATCCGCCCGACAGGACTTGTGGACCCGAAGATAGAGGTACGCCCCATAGAGGGACAGGTAGATGACCTCCTCGGCGAAATACGCGGGGTGACTGGCAGGGGAGAGCGCGTTCTCGTCACCACAATGACGAAGAAAATGGCAGAGGACTTAACAGAATATCTCGCCGAAAACGGCGTGAAGGTCAGATATATCCACCACCAGGTAGAGACTATCGAGCGAATGGAGATAATCCGTGATCTCCGTCTCGGAGAGTTTGATGTCCTCGTCGGAATAAACCTCCTTCGTGAGGGTCTCGATATTCCCGAGGTCTCGCTTGTCGCTATCCTTGACGCGGATAAGGAGGGCTTCCTGCGCAGCGAAACATCGCTTATACAGACCGTCGGGCGCGCGGCGAGAAACGTAAACGGACACGTCATAATGTACGCCGATACCGTCACCGCCTCGATGCGCGGCGCGATAGAGGAGACAGAGCGCCGCCGCCGTATTCAGACAGAGTATAACGAGGAGCACGGCATAACCCCGGAGAGTGTGCGAAAGCGCGTCGCCGACATTATAGAGATAGGCAAAAAGACCGAGCATGTGAAGCGGAAGAACGAAAACAAGAAGCTCACCGCCGCACAGCGCGAGAAGAAAATCGCCGACCTCACCGCCGAAATGCGGGAGGCTGCGCGCGCACTTGAGTTTGAAAAGGCGGCGTATATCCGCGACAGAATTAAAGAGCTGCGCGAGGGAAAATAATACACGCCCCCACAGTATCACATAAAAATGTAAATAAAAGCATACAAAATATACACAAAGGCAAGACATGGAAAGAAATATTGTAATCAAAGGCGCAAGAGTAAATAACTTAAAAAACATAGATGTCACAATCCCGCGGGATAAGCTCGTGGTCCTGACCGGGCTCTCCGGCTCGGGAAAATCCTCCCTCGCGTTCGATACCCTCTATGCGGAGGGACACCGCCGCTTCGTCGAGAGCCTGTCGTCATATGCAAGAATGTTCCTCGGGCAGGTGGATAAGCCGGATGTCGACCTCATCGAGGGGCTCTCACCCGCAATAGCGATAGACCAGAAAACGACCTCGAAGAACCCGCGCTCGACGGTAGGAACCGTAACCGAAATATACGACTATCTCCGCCTTCTTTACGCCCGCGTCGGCATACCGCATTGCCCGATCTGCGGCAAGGAGATAAAACAGCAGTCGCTTGATCAGATAGTAGAGCGGGTTATGACGTTCCCGGAGGGGACGCGCTTTATGGTCCTCGCCCCGGTTGTAAGGGCGCAGAAGGGCATGCACGAAAAGGTCTTTTCCGACGCGAAGAAGAGCGGCTACACCCGCGTCCGCGTCGACGGCAATATGTACGACCTCACCGAAACCATAACCCTTGACAAAAATATAAAGCACACGATAGATATAGTGCTTGACCGCCTTGTCATGAAGGACGGCATACGCTCCCGCCTCTCGGATTCCATTGAGTCGGCGCTCCGCGCCGCGGACGGCAGAGTCGTGATAGCCACCGTTCCGCATGAGGGCGAGGGGGAAGAGCTCGAGTTCTCGCAGAAATACGCCTGTGAGGAGCACGGTATATCATTCCCGGAGCTTGAGCCGCGCATGTTCTCCTTCAACAGCCCGATAGGCGCCTGCCCGGAGTGCGC
>CALDMI010000117.1 GCA_937914815.1 uncultured Clostridia bacterium | reverse complement strand
CCCGCCGCTATCCCTTTATAGGCTTTGATATGGACAGGGAGCCGGGTAAGGAAATCCTCTTTGTCGACTCTCTTACAAAGACGGTAGACGGAAAGAAGCTTATAAACAATCTCACATTCCGCGTCGCAAAGGACGATAAGATAGCCCTCCTCGGAAACGAGCTCGCACTCACCCACCTCTTCAGAATTCTGAACGGAGAGGAGGAGGCAGACTCCGGAGAGTATAAGCTCGGCGTTTCGATAACCGTCTCATATTTCCCGCATGATAACACCCCGTATTTTGAGGGGCATACGGAGTCGATACTTGACTGGATGAGACAGTATTCAAAGGACCAGACGGAGACATATCTTCGCGGCTTCCTCGGTAAAATGCTCTTCTCGAACGACGCGGTGTTCAAGCCGGTGAACGTCCTCTCGGGAGGCGAGAAGGTGCGCTGTATGTTCTCGCGCATGATGCTCTTCGGCTCGAATATGCTGATGCTTGACCAGCCGACAGACCACCTTGACCTTGAGTCGATAACCGCGGTGAACAACGCGCTCTCCGCCTTCCGCGGGAATATCATATTCTCCTCGCACGACTACGAGATAATGAACACGGTGGCGAACCGGATAATAGAGCTGACGGAGGACGGCTTCGTCGACTTCCGCGGAACCTATGAGGAGTACCTCGAGCAGAAAAAGAAGACACAGGAATAAAGATACCGGCGCGGGCTGTCATGTGCGCGGAGAGGGCATAACCTCCGCATGGCAGCCCGTACTTTTTTCTTTTCTCCGTGAACGGAGCTCTTATGCGCCTTTTTTTATAATGCGGGCGTGCTTCGCCCGCATTTTCTACATCAAAATGCGAAATATGTTATAATCAGTACCGTATTTGTACTGGATTTTTTGTATCGCTTGTTGTATAATGAGCATAGGCAGGACTGTCCACGGGGGACAGTCCGCAAAATGGAATAATATTACCGGGAGAAAAAAATGAAAAAGAGGAACAGAATTATGGCACTCATTGTTTCCGGAGCAATGCTCCTCGGCGCGCTCGGCAGCGTCGGGAGCGTATTTGCGGAGGACGCAGACGAGAACAGCAAGCTGATCTCCGCGCGCGATGATATACCCCTGCACCTCCTCTATGATGAGGAGGCGCCGTACGGCAACGAGAATGACCCCGACCGTACATCGGGAGACCCGCAGGATGTCAACGACGGATGGGAGCGGTGGTCTATCCCGCTCGGAAACGGCTACTTCGGCGTAAACGCCTTCGGCAGAACCGATACCGAGCGTATACAGATAACCGAGAAAACCCTCGCCAACGACTATTCAAACGGCGGAATGAACAACTTCTCGGAGACCTATATCGACTTCGGACACAAGCATGCGAACGTAAAAAATTACAGTCGCTCGCTCGACCTGCGCACCGCGCTGTCCTCGGTTTCATACGAGTATGACGGCGTGACCTATACGAGGGAGTATTTTGTCTCCTATCCCGACCACGCGCTGATAATGCGCTTCACGGCGTCAGAGGCAGGGAAGCTCAATATGACCCTCCGCCCGACAGTCCCCTTCAAGCAGCTGAAATCACCGAAATCGGATAACAACAACGCCTCAAAGGACGGAACCGTCACGGCGAGCGTCGAGGACGGAGTCGGAAAGCTCGTGCTGAAAGGTCACATGGGCTTCTATAATATAGACTTCTATGCCGATTACAGAGTTATAACCGACGGCACCGGCAGCGTTACCTGCTCGAATAACCCGAACGCAAAGGACATATACGGCAATACCGTTACCGATGAGGGCAGCGTAACCGTCACCGGCGGAAAGGATGTCACCGTAATCGTGACCCTCGGCACAAATTACGAGCTCAATTCCAATGTCTTTACCGCGTCAAACAGCAATAAAATCCCCTCGACCAACACCCCCGCGTCGGAGAAGGTCACGGGTTATATGACCAAAATACTTGACCGTGTCTCCGGCATGGACTATACGGCGGCGTATGAGAACATAAAGAAGGTACATACCGACGATTACACGAACCTCTTCGGAAGAGTGAACCTTGACCTCGGCGTAGACGAGAGCGACTTCACAAGAACCACCGACGAGCTTGTGAGCCGGTATAAGCGCGGCGAGGGCGGAAAGTACCTTGAGTCGCTCTACTTCCAGTACGGAAGATACCTTCTCATCGCCTCCTCGCGTGAGAACTCGCTTCCCGCAAACCTGCAGGGCGCGTGGAACCAGTATAACCTCTCCCCGTGGGGAGCCGGATACTGGCATAACATAAATGTCGAGATGAACTACTGGCCGGCGTTCAGCACGAACCTTGCCGAGACCTTCGAGGCGTATGTGAAGTACAGCGAGGCGTATGCAGAGGCGGCGAAGAAAAACGCCGACTCCATAATAGCAAAAGACCCGGACTACAATAAGCATAACGGCGAGGACGGCGGCAACGGCTGGTATTTCTCGAACGGCTTCCCGTATCTTATAGGCTCTCATTCCGTAGAGTCAGTCACCCCGGGTAACCTCGGCTTCATGAGCGAGGTGTTCTGGGATTACTACCAGTTTACGGGGGACACAGATATTCTCCGGAATGTCACCTATCCCTTCCTCTCCACATCGGCGAAGTTCTTAACGAAGGTCATGATACTTGACGAGAACGGAAACTACCTTGTCAAGAATACCGACTCGCCGGAGCAGTACAAGGACGGACAGTGGTACTACACCACCGGAACCGCGTATGCACAGTCGCTCGCATATACGAACAACTATCACACTCTCCTTGCGGCGGCTATCCTCGGCATCTCGGAAAATGACGAAACCATACTGAAAACGATAAAAGAGCAGATAGATAAGTACGACCCCATCAACGTGGGCTACTCCGGACAGGTCAAGGAGTTCCGCGAGGAGAACTATTACGGAGATATAGGAGAGTATAAGCACCGCCATATCTCACAGCTCGTCGGTCTCTATCCCGGAAACCTCATAAACGGTACAACTCCGGCATGGCTTGACGCCGCGGCATATACGCTGACAGAGCGCGGAGACAATGCCACCGGTTGGGGCGTCGCACACAGACTTAACCTCTGGGCGAGAGTCCAGAACGGTGAGCGCGCGTACGACCTCTTCAAGAACCTTCTTAAAGAAAATACCGCAACCAACCTCTGGGATATTCACCCGCCGTTCCAGGTGGACGGTAACCCCGGCGGCACCGCCGGTGTCTCCGAGATGCTCCTGCAGAGCCACGCGGGATATATAGAGCCCCTCGCGGCTATCCCCTCCGCATGGTCTGACGGCTCGTACACCGGTCTTGTCGCAAGAGGTAACTTCACCGTCGCGGCAGAGTGGGCAAACGGCGCGGCAAAGACCTTCAATATCACATCCGGCAAGGGCGGAACCTGCCGCGTATACTATAACGGTATATCCGGCGCGAATGTAAGAACCTCCTCGGGCAGAAAGGTGAACTTCACCGTCGAGAGCGGAAATCTCATATCCTTTGAGGCCGTCGCCGGTGAGACCTATATCATATCGAATCTTACCGAGCGCGGATACGCCGCCCCGGTAACCGGAGTAAAGGTAGACGCCTCCACCCTCGGTACCTATACCGTGAGCTGGAACGCGAGCGCAGACGGCGTCCGTTACAACGTATATACCGCAGTCGGCGACGCTCCCGCATATACCCTTGAGGGAACCACATACGGAACCTCTCTCACATTCTCCGCAAAAGAAGGGGAAGAGAACACGAGAACCACCTTCCGCGTCACCGCCTTCAATGCGAATGGAGATGAGAGCGACGGTACACTTGCCTACTTAAACCCCCGCGCCACAACCTCAGAGGTGGAAGAGGCTGATGTAGCCCTCCTCGGAGACGGCACAACGATACAGGCGACGGTAAAGGCAGGGGATAACGCAGAAAAGTACCGCCTTTACAGAAAGACCGCAGACAGCGCGGAGTATAAGCTCCTCGCCGAGAGCGGCTACCCCGTAATACTCGTCAGAAACGGATATATAGAGGGCGCGAAGTACGCCGTCTCTACTGTGAGCCGCGGCTTCGGTATAGAGTCTGCGCTCTATGAGCTCGATAATGTCCGTGAGGGAGGAGCAAGCTCCCCCGTGACTAGTGACAATGTCCTCGACGGCAAGACCTTTGAGCCGTCGTCGGACAGCACACCCGTACATTCCTCCACAATGAGCTATGATAAGCTTACCGACGGAAAGATAGACAGCTCGAGCCGCCTTGCCCTGAAAGCCGGGGCGGGGAACCGCACCGAGATGACTCTTGACCTCGGCGGGCTCGTCTCCCTCGGCACCCTCCGTATATACGACTGGAACGGAAATGAGGCGACCTCCCGCGTAACCGATACGAAGATAGAGGCGTTTATTGCCGGACAGTGGGTGACCCTTGTTGACGGCGGCGCGCTTGAACACGACAGCAGTAAAATGGCGGCGGCGACCGGGACATGGGCGTCCTATTATACAGACTTTGACCTCGGCGGCGCCGCGGCAACAAAGATAAGAATAACCATTGAAAACAACAATACAGGCGAGCTCGCAACCGCAGGAATATCCATTTTCGAGATAACCTGCTCGGGCGCGACGCTCTCCATCGGCGGCGGTGAGTCGTCGGAGAATATCCTCTCCGGCAAGCTCTTTGTGCCGTCCGATGACAGCACCCCGATACACATTCCGGCAATGGGCTACCAGACTCTGACGGACGGCAGCTTCCATCCCTCGACCGGGCGCTTTGCCCTGAAGTCGGTTTCCGGCAACCATACGACGATGACGGTTGACCTTGAGGCTATATGGAACCTCGGCACCCTCCGTATATACGACTGGAATGAGGCGAGCGAGAGCACCTCGCGCGTTGGCGACCTTAAAATAGAGGTTGCAAAGAACGGCGTCTGGACGACGCTCTACTCCGGCGAAACAATACCGCACGATGCCGCGCATAAGGTATCCCGCGACGGCATGACGATGTATTACGCCGACTTTGACCTCGGCGGCGTCGGCGCAGACAAGATCCGCCTGACGATGGTGAATACCAACTACACATCGGGAATATCTCTCTATGAGATAACCTGCTCCGGAACAAGCTCCAATGAGATACCGGGTAGCAACGCGCTTCTCGATACTCCGGACTCCCGCGTGACGGTAACCACCGATAAGACGGTTCACCCGTCGACAGGGGACGTAACGAAGCTCTTCGACGGCGACACGACCTCCACGACCTCCCGCTTCGGCTTCTTCGATAACAAGGAGGGACCGTTCACCCTTGAGATAACCCTCCCGTCGGCGATGCCGCTCTACACTCTCTCGGTTTACGACTTCCGCAATACGAATACGGATAAGGTCGACGGCGTCCTCGCGACGAGGAGCGATAAGACCACCGTCTCCGTCCTCGCGGGAGATACATGGATAACCGTGGCGCGCGATGTGCCGCTTACCGTCTCGGCGACCCATACAGACTTCAACCTTATGGGCATAACCGCGAGCGCGATAAGAATTACATTCAACCATACTATAAAGTTTGACGGCGAGACAGCGCCAACCGCGGCGGCGTCTCTCTATGAGATAACCTGCACCGCGGGTCCCGCGGCGACCGTCGTCGATAAGTCCGATCTTCTCGACACGGCAGAGAGACTTGACGCCCTGCGCGACGCGGGAATAGAGGACAGCGAGCTTCGCTTCCTCGCGGACAGCCAGGCAGAGTCCCTCAGGCTCACCCTCGCGGATTACCGCGCTTCGGCGTCCACCGTCTCGGCGGCAGTTCAGCTGGCAGAGCAGGTGATAGCGGCGATAGAGCAGGGTGAGAATCCGTTCGTCTTCGTAGTAAAGACCGGAGACAGTATTGAGCTGTACCGTCACGGCACGGCGGCAGAGGACAGCACCGCGCTCCGCGCGGTCCTTTCGGGCATGAAGTCGAATATGACCGTGACCCTCCTTCGCGATATAACACTCTCCGGGCACGTTGATCTTCAGAATATCCCCGGAAAGACGCTTAATCTTGATCTCCACGGTCATACGCTTACCGAAAATTCGGATACCTTCTATCTCATATTTATAAACTGCACGGCTATCGTGAACCTCTATTCGTCGCTCCCCGGCGGACAGGTGATAGGCACAAAGGGCAGTAATTACCTCCTCCGTCAGGCGGGCGGCTCGACGGCGAATGTCGGAGCCTATAACCCGAACGGCGGCGACTCCGTCACGGGTGATAACCTCTCGACGAAGGACGTGATACTCTCGCTTTTCTGGGGCGCGAATCTCACGGTCGACGGAGGAAAATATGAGCTTACGAAATCCGGCAGAGGACTTATTTACATAGGTTCGAGCAACAGCCCGGTAGTGAAGAACGCGACCCTCGGTGTAACCGTCTCCAACGCATCTGTTTTCTACCGCGATACAGAGTCAAAGATTTCGGCAAAGGGAACTCTTATAAACTGCACGGCGTATACCACGAATACCGGCTCCGGACTCTCCGTCTCCTCAAAGGCGGCTGATACGGGCTCCTACTTCGGTATGACAATATCCGGCGGCGCATATTACGGCTTCACCCTGAAGAACGGTATATACGCAACCGGAGATACCCTCTATGAAATAACCGGCGCGCCTCTCTTCTCATCGGTTGATTCCGGTGTCACCGGCGTAACCGTCGCGAAGATAGCGAAGAGGACTTACCCCGGCACATCGGCGTCGGTTTCTGTCGCCGCCGTGGCGGAAAAATCCCGCCTCGCCACCGTTACATGGGACTACGGTGACAGACAGACGAGCGAGACGTGGCTCTCCGGAGAAATACCCGAAAATTCATACACGGGTGCCGCGTTCGGAACCTATATCTACATCTTCGATGTGACATCTCCGCTCCCCGCGGGCGCCGATGTGACATACAGAGCGACCCTCTCGTCGAGCGAGAAGAAGGCGTCCGGCGTGCTCACCCTCTCACCGGGCTTCGGATTTACCCTCCGCGTTGCCGATGACGGATATATAACCTCCGTCGCCCTCCGCGGCACGGATATAACGCTCACCGCGGACGGCGGGTACTTCACATTTGACCCCGCCCTTGCTCCGCATGAGCTTATGCGGCAGTTCACATTTGATATGACCCTCTCGACCGGCGACACATACAGCGAGACGATATCCGTTGCCGACGTTGCCGCCTCCGCCCTTGACGGAGGTGCGGACCGCGCGCTTGTCCTCTCCTACCTTGATTATCTGCGCCACGCGTCGGTATTCTTCAGCGTGAACGGAAAGTACGGCGAGCCGGATGCCGCCGTCGCGGAAAAGGTAGAGGAGCTCCTCGCAGGATATGAAACTCCCGCATGGACCCCCGTCGACACCGTCTCACCGGTGAAGGGAAATATCATCGCCGCATCTCTTGACCTCGCGGCAAACCCCGGATTTGTGTTCTACCTCTCTGACAACTTCGAGGGCGAGGTAACAATAACCCTCGGCGAAAGAACAGAGACCTACACCGTCTCGCATGCAGACGGAGAGGATACAGGCTCGAAGATAGTCTTCCGCGTCGGCGACATCGCCGCAATGCGCGGGACGCTCACTGTCCGCGCCGGAGATACGGTGACGGAGTACAGCCTTGATGCCTACATCCGCGCCATGAGTCGCACGGGTGAAACTCCCGCATACCTTGCCGCCCTCGCCGCATGGTGCAGCGCCGCAGGGAACAACTGAAAAACCGTATATTTCCGCCGTCTTCCGGCGGCGGAAAAGGGGGCTGCCCGATTTCTCGGACAGTCCCCAATTTTTGTTTTTTTGTCTTTACGCCGACTGCGCGTTGTCAAACTGACTGTTGTAGAGCTCGGAGTAGAAGCCGCCCTTCGCCATCAGCTCGTCGTGCGTCCCACTCTCTATAACGTCTCCGTCCCGCATAACGAGTATCAGGTCGGCGTTTCTGATTGTCGAGAGCCTGTGCGCAATAACAAAGCTTGTGCGTCCCTCCGTCAGCTTATCCATAGCCCGCTGTATCAGAAGTTCAGTTCTCGTGTCGACAGAGGATGTCGCCTCGTCGAGGATGAGCATCGGCGCGTTCTGGAGCATTGCGCGCGCTATCGTCATGAGCTGTCGCTGCCCCGCGGAGATGGTCGTGCTCTCGGAGAGCACGGTGTCAAACCCGTCGGGCAGTGTGTGCACGAATTGAGACAGCCCGCATACGCGGCAGACCCGCTCGAGGTCCCCGTCGCTTATCCCCTCCATGTTGTAGACGAGATTTTCGCGCACCGTCCCCTCAAAGAGCCATGTGTCCTGGAGCACCATGCCGAAGAGCTTATGCACATCCTCCCGCTTCATATCCGAAATGGGGACGCCGTCTATCTTTATGCTTCCGCTGTTTATCTCGAAGAAGCGCATGAGCAGGTTAACCATCGTGGTCTTTCCGGCTCCCGTGGGACCGACTATCGCGACCTTCTCCCCGGCGTGAATATCGGCGGAGAAGTCCTTGATTATTATCTTGTCCGGCGAGTCGGGATAGCTGAATTTTACGTGCGAGAACTCCACGTCGCCGCGCACCGAGGGGAGAGTCTCCGTCTTGTCGCTCTCGTCGGACAGCTCCTCGCTGCCGAGGAAGTCGAATATCCGCTTCGCGGAGGCAGACGCGGTCTGCAGATTTGTCATACCCTGCGCTATCTGCGTAAGGGGCGAGGTGAAGAGCCTTACGTAGAGTATAAACGAGATTATGACGCCGAACTCTATCGTCCCCTGTATCGCGAGCGCGGCACCCACAACACAGACGGCGACATACGCGACGTTGCCGATAACGTTCATGAGCGGCTGCATGAGCCCGGAGAGGAACTGTGAGCGCCAGTTCGCGTCATAGACCTCGCCGTTCAGCCTGTCAAATCCCGCGCCGACCTCGTCTCCCGCCCGGCTGATACGGACGACATCGTGACCGGAGTACATCTCCTCAATATAGCCGTTCAGCTCGCCGAGGCTCTTCTGCCGAGCTATGAAATACTTCTGTGAGCGCGACATTATGAGAACCGTCAGAACAATTCCGCCGAGAGTTATGCCGAGGGATATCAGCGCGAGCCGCCACTCGGTCACAAACATCATGATAAGACAGCCGATAAACTGCGTCGCGGCGGATATTATCGTCGGCAGGCTGTTTGTGAGCCCCTGCTGCAGGGTCGAGACGTCGTTTGTGATACGGCTGAGTATGTCTCCCTGCGAGTTTTCGTTGAAATACTTCTGCGGGACGCGGTTTATCTTCGCCGAGAGTTCGCCGCGCATACGGTAGGAGATTCTGAGCGTCACGGTAGCCATAATGTACTGTTGTATGAAGCCGAACACCGCGCTGAGCGTGTATATCACAGCAAGGAATATTCCGGTCTCTGCGATAGCCCCGAGGTCTATCCCGGTGAAAAGCCCGTCAGACATCTCGTTTGCGATGTCCCCGACCTTGTCGGGACCTATTATTGTGAGCACGGCAGACAGTGCCGCGAGGATCAGCGCGATTATCATTGAGACCGCGCCGGATTTTACGTAGGTTGCGGTTTTCAGCACGGCTCTGCCGTCCACCCCGCGTGATTTATTGTTGTTTTCCATTCGTTACGCCCCCTTCTGACCGAGCTCTGCGGCGCTTAACTGCGAGGTCGCTATCTCGCGGTAGACGGCACAGCTCTCCATGAGCTCGTCGTGCGTCCCGATACCGACCGCGCGCCCCTCGTCGAGTACGATTATTCTGTCCGCGTGCCGTATCGTGCTTATCCTCTGCGCACGATTATCTTCGTAACCCCGGACATCTCCTCTGTGAGCGCGCGGCGCAGCGCCGCGTCCGTCCGGTAGTCGAGCGCGGAGAACGAGTCGTCGAATACGAGTATCTCCGGCTTTCTTGCGAGTGCCCGCGCTATCGAGAGCCTCTGCTTCTGCCCGCCGGACATATTCCGCCCGAGCTGGGCGACACGGTGGTCGACCCCGTCCGGGAGCTTTCCGACAAATTCCTCCGCCTGCGAGACGGAGAGCGAGGTGCGGAGGGTCTCGTCGTCCTCTGGTGCGCTGCTCTCGCCGAAAAATACATTGTCCCGTATGTCCCCGGAG
>CALDMI010000116.1 GCA_937914815.1 uncultured Clostridia bacterium | reverse complement strand
GCTGTAAAATCCGACAGCGGCAAAAAAATAACCGGAATATCCCTTGATATAAAGGGTAAGCCGACATTTGTATTCTACCTCGCCGACATATCCGCCGCGGAGAGCTTCCGCCTGACGGTAGACGGCGGGGAAGTGAAAACAACCCTTACGGCGATAGAGAAAAAAGGCGCGAGAATAGAGGCAGAGCTTGACCTTGCCGACTTCGCAAAAACTCTTTCGTTCAGCTACACCGACGAGAACGGAGCAGCGCAGAGCGGAGAGTATAACCTCGCCGCCTACCTCGCATCGACCCCCGCCGGGGCAGACCCCGCATTGTACACTCTCGCCCTCGCCGCGGGAAAGTACGCGAAAAACAATTGACAATTAGCAATTAGTAATTAAAAGGCACGGCAGACAGCCGCCGTTTGCGGGCGGCATGTCCGTCGTACTTTCTCATTTTGTAATCGCTTTTACATCTCAATATGTGCAAATCATACAAAACGGCACGTTGGATTATGTGTATAAAATCAATTGTATTTTTGTTAACAATTTGTTATAATTGATTATAACGGAAAAGGCGCAGACGGATAGAGCGGCTGTTCTGACCCTGCGGCATGCTTTGCCCCGTATGCACTCCGAAAGCTCATTCAAAAAAATTAAATAACGAAAGGAAAGAAACATGAAAAAACTCTGGAAAGTACTTATCCCCGTGCTTACCCTTGCAGTAGTTCTCGCATGCGTTTTTGCATTCGTTTCCTCGGCAGATGACACGACTGTCACCATACCGGACGGTACGGTTGCGGAAGGGTCCGGCACAAACATCGTCGAGATAGTTCGCGACGGCGCGTCCGTAGGGCAGTACGACACGCTGAAGGCGGCGAGAGACGCCGCAGCATCGTCGGGAGATACCATAAAGGTATTGATGGACTTCAAACTGACTACCTCATCTCTTAACATGGGGCTTTCTGCAAAGACTGTCACCGTTGACCTCAACGGTAAGACTATTTACGCGGACGGCACCCTCACAGGACAGTACAATAACACCTTTATGCCGGCTGTCGGTGCGAAATGGTCGTTCATAAGCTCCGCGAAAGACGCCGAGGGCAATGCGGTAAGAGGCAGATTTGTCTATACCGACACCTCAGTTTGCCCCGTCTTTACAATGAACGGCGCGGGCGCCACGACAGAGATCAAGGTTGAGAATATCGACTTTACAATGCGCGGCACCGGCAGCGTCTTTAACGCGACCCGCGCCGGCTCGGTTATCGTGAAAAATTCGAGCATAAGCCTTACAGGATCTTCCGCATATCCTCTGAGTATAGACGGCGGTATTGCTGCTGACATCACCGCGGTGCTCGAGAATGTCGATATTTCTTCAAAAACCCCCAGTATTCAGATAAACAAATCGACAAACAGCGTAACCGTTACCATGACCAATGTCCGTTTTAACACTCACGGCAGATTTGTCAATGTCGGTCAGCCTGAGGCGAGCTGCAAGAGCTCGGTGACTCTTACAGACTGCACACTTGTGACGGACGGCGACTGCGGCTTTGCAACCAAGGGCGGAAAGCTCGTGATAACCGGCGAGGAAACCCGCGTCAACATGACCGCCGGAAAGAATTTCATCTGGGATACAACGAATAACTCCGATGTAACACTCGGCTATGGTATCCGCTTTGCGGAAAACAGCTTCAAGTCCGGCGGTTGCGCACAGCTTACCGCTATCCAGTCGAAGATAGTAAAGGATGGGCAGCTCTCCGATACATACCCCTATGTCTATGCTGCAAGTGTAGAAGTAAGACTTAACTACTCCGACGGCTCGATAGAAAAGCTGACCGCCGCCGCGGGCTCTACTGCAGACGCTGCTACGAGCGGCGCATTCTCAAAGCAGGCGACCCTCGCTTATGCAGACGGCAAGGTTCTCCTCGGTTGGTCGAAGACCGCGGGTGGCGAGCTCTTCACCGGAAAAATAGAAAACTCTGACGCCGAGGCGGGAGTTGATCTCTATCCCGTTCTCGCGACGTTCGCCGAGGCGAAGGACACGGTACAGGCAGTCATGCTTGAGGGCACGACCGTCAGGACGTATATCAACTCGGATAACTTCCATACCGTGGATAAGGACGGCAAGAAGATAGCCGACGCTCCGCTTGCCAATGTAACCGTTGGTTCCAAGACATATATTGTACTTGTAAACGACATGACCGTATACGGCGCGGCTGAAATATTCGGTGTCGGCGATATGGATAACGGCAAGCTTACAAAAGTTTACTTTGACCTGAACGGACATAACTTCACAGCCGATTACGCAAACTGGAAGAGCCACGCAGGGTATAAGTATGCGTTCAGAATTGTCCAGCTCGTGACTTTCTACGCTTACTCCTCCGTTGAGGGCGCTGTGGCTGACATGGGTGCGACCTCGCTCGTTATGCAGAACCACACTCATGAGGTTCTCATAGGCGCAGACAGTTCGTCTCATGCAAAGCAGGGGCAGAACCCCTA
>CALDMI010000115.1 GCA_937914815.1 uncultured Clostridia bacterium | reverse complement strand
GCCGAGGGTCGCGCCGTCGTCCTCCCCTCCTATACACTCGTCGAGCGAGCGGACGGGGACGGATGAGAACATAGCGCTCGCCGCGTCCTCGGCGCTCACGCCGACAGCGGCGGCGAGCGAGCGGATGCCGGTGTCCTCCCCCGTGCTCATCCGTCTCTCCCTCTCGGCGGCGAGCATGGCGGAGAGCCGTTTTTCCTCCCGCGAGACTTTCACCATTCCGTCGTCGCGCAGAAAGCGCCGTATCTCCCCGAAAATGAGCGGTACGGCATATGTCGAAAATGTGCACTCCCGCGCGGGGTCAAAGGTGTTGATAGCCTTGACGAGCCCCATATTTCCGCACTCGACAAGCTCGTCCATATCAACTCCCCGCCCGAGAAAGCGCGCGGCGATACTGCAGACGAGCGGACGGTTCAGGGTCGCTATCTCCTCACCCGCCGCGCGGTCGCCCGCGCGGTAGGCGCGTATCAGGTCGGTGTTTTTGTCATACGGGCGGGTGCGCCCGCGTTCGTCAGAGATTACGCTCATAAGCTCCCAAAGGTCACGGGGAGAGAATTTTTCTCATGAGGACCGTCGTGCCGCGCCCGGGCTTTGACTTGACGGACAGAGAGTCGGTAAAGCTCTCCATAACGAGAAATCCCATGCCGCATCTCTCCTCGCCCCCGGTCGTGAAGGTGGGACGGCGGGCGAGCCCGACATCCTCAATTCCGCACCCGTTGTCGGATATCTCGACCGATATCTCCCGGCAATCGTAAAGGCGAACAGATATGTATATCTGCCCGGTCTCCCCGGGCGGAAGGTCGCGGTAGGCATGGACTATACAGTTTGTCACCGCCTCCGACACCGCGCACCGGAGGTCGCCTATCTCGTCGACCCTCGGGTTCAGCGACGCGCAGAACGCGGAAACGCAGGAGCGCGCGACGCTCTCGTTTAAGCTTATCGCCGGGAGGCGCAGCTTCATCTCATTGATAATTCTTTTCATATTTCCCTCCTCACACCGCGCAGGGCGGCGCGACAGTGATATTTTTCATTTTTTCAAGACCCGTGAGCCGCACGAGCTTGTAGAGCGACGGCGAGAGCCCGATGACCCGCACGGAACAGGACAGCTCTCCCGCCGTCTGTGCCCTGCCGATTATCAGCCCTATGCCGGAGCTGTCCATAAAGCGCACCTTTGAAAAATCCAGAACAAGCAACGACGGGTTGTACCTGAATATGTCGTTGTCTATCTTCTCGCGCAGGCGGCGCGCCGTGTGGTGGTCTATCTCGCAGGATATGCCGGCGCAGAGCACCCCGTCGGAAAAGACGTTTTTTATAATTTCCTCCATATGTTTTACCTCGTCCGTATCTTTTCGGTTTATCTTACACGGAAATTATAACCCCCGCTTTCCGAATTTCATGTCGCAATATGCGCTTTGAAAGAAAAAGTTTTTTATTTTTCCCCGGCGCCCTCAGCCACGGGCGCCCAGAGGTGCAGTCGCGCCTTTATCCCGTCGCGCACCCGCTTCTTCTCCTCCTTATACATTCTCTCGCACATCATGTCGGCGAGGGCGCTTTTTGTATAGCCTGTCCGCTCTCCTATCTCGCGTATGTAGGTGTCCGCCCGCTGTACCGAGACGGACGCCGCCGCCTCGTATATGCGGTTGTTTATGTAGCTGTACTCCATGAGTATGCGCGGCGGGAGGCGGCGGGCGCGTATCTCTCCGTCCCGCCTGAAATAGTCGGCGCAGAGCGCGGTTATGACCATGTCAAGTGTGTCCATTCATTTCACTTCCTTTCTTATAAAGTCCTAAGGGAAAGTCATACCCGCCGTCCCGCAGGAGACATCGCCGCCGAAACCTCGCGCAGCTCCTCCGTGAGCTCGTCGAGGCTCTGCTCGAGGCGCTCTATGCGGCGCATGGTATCCCCGGCTGTCTCCACTATATCCTCGAGCACGGGTATCCATGCGGCGGGATCAGAGGCGCAGGAATCGGTTATCGCCCCGGCGATAAGATCGCGGACATTGAGCATTCTCTCCGACTCCCGTATCAGATCGAGTATCCGCTCCATGTCGCGCCTTATCTCGGATGGGCTCCTGTAGCTTATGAGCCCGTAACCGTCGCCACTTATAAACATTCTTTTCACCTCCCCGCGGCACTGCCGCTATCACATGCAGGGTGACCGGTTGTGTTTTTGTCGTTCGCTTGTCACCCATTGCGTTACTATGATAGCACTCATAAAGTCACCTGTCAAGTGATTTTTCTTCTGTTTTTTGGGAAAACATATTGCATAACCGGTGACAATGTGTTATAATCTGATTGAAATACAAAAAACCGCCGAAAATTCGGCGGCAGACGACATCAAAAAATTTTCAGTGGAAGAAAAGTATATGAAGGGCAGGAACAAAATATGTTCGGCGAAAGACTCAGACAGCTCCGTAAAGAGAAGAAAATGACCCTCGATGACCTCGCCCGCGCGCTCGGAACCAGCAAGCAGACGATACAGCGCTATGAGTCCGGCGTTATAGCAAATATCCCGCCGGAGAAGATAGAGACGCTCGCCACCGCCCTCGGGACGACGCCCTCCGCCCTCATGGGCTGGAGCGACGGGGCGGCAGAACACCGCCGCGACATCGCGGAGAAAGGCGACGGAAGGGGCGGCGCGACCTCCCTCCCCGTCCTCGGAGAAATAGCCTGCGGGAAGCCGATATTCGCGAGCGAGACGCGCGGCGAATATATCCCGGCGGACGGTTCTCTCGGCGCGGACTTCTGCCTCAGGGCGCACGGCGACTCAATGGTCGGGGCGCGCATATACGACGGAGATATAGTATTTATCCGCGCGCAGGACACGGTGGAAAACGGGGAGATCGCCGCGGTTATAATAAACGACGAGGCGACGCTGAAGCGAGTTTATTTCTACCGCAGGGAGAAGAAGCTCATTCTCTCGCCGGAGAACCCGAAATACGCCCCTCTTGTATATATAGGTAAAGAGCTTCGCGACATAAGAATACTCGGCAAGGCGGTAGCCTTTCAGAGCCATGTCATATAAATATCCGGCGCGGCGCACAATTAAATATATAAAACCCCCGGGGCGTGTATCAATTTGCCCCGGGGGTAGCTTTATTTTTCGGGTTATATATCGAGCCCGGATATCACATCGCGGAGTATCCCGGCGGAGCGGCGGAGGGCCTCTGCCTCATCGGGAGTCAGCTGTATCGGAACATGGGTCTCAAATCCGGAAGAGCCGACTATCGACGGCATACTGAGGGCTATTCCCTCTATTCCGTACTCGCCGTGCATTTCCGCGGAGACCGGGAGAATTG
>CALDMI010000114.1 GCA_937914815.1 uncultured Clostridia bacterium | reverse complement strand
CGGCAAGAGCTCGCTCTACAATCTCCTCTGCGGCGAGGAGGCGGCGATAGTCACCGATATCGAGGGGACGACGCGTGATGTGCTCTCGCAGAATATTCAGGCGGGCTCGGTTATTCTGCGGCTCTCGGACACGGCGGGAATACACGAGGTGGACGCGGAGAGCGGCGGAGACCGGAAAATAGAGCGGATAGGTATAGAGAGAAGCCGGAAGAAGATAGACGGCGCGGAGCTGATACTCGCGCTCTTTGACACTTCCCGCCCGCTCTCGCGCGAGGACAGAGAGCTTATCTCTTATCTTCGCAAAGCAGACGCAAAAAAAATCGCACTGCTCACGAAGTCCGACATAAGGTCAGATGAGTTCGGAGAGAGTGCGGAGTGTGAGATACGGGCAGAATTTCCGCGCATTATAAATATTAGCATGGCGGAAAATGCCGGGAAAAGCGTACACGCCCGGGGGGTAAACAGCGAGCCGCACGAGGGAGCCGCCGAAAATCCGGCGCTCTCGGAGCTCAAAGAAACAATTGAAAAAATGTTCCTTGACGGCGAGATACGCATAGGCGAGGACGCGGTGATATACAATGCAAGGCAGCGCGCGTATATGGCGGAGGCAAAGGAACATGCGGAATGTGCGCGCGACGCGCTCCGGCGCGGGATACCGCAGGACGCGATTTCCTCGGATATTGAGCTCGCGCTGTCTGCTATCGGAGAGCTCGACGGAAAGGCAGTCTCCGAGGAGGTCGTGAGCGACATATTCTCGCGCTTCTGCGTCGGGAAGTGACGGGAAATGCGGCGCAAGGCACGGCGCAATGTGGCGCAAAGTATAAGTTCCGGGCGGCGCGAAAATACTGCAAAACGCGGAATGGTGGCGGGCGTATAAACGCTGTAAAAGCCGGCAGAGGCAATTAAAAATTGAAGGTGCGACGGCAAGCAGCGCCGGGACGGTCAATTCCGCCCGCCGTTTGAGAGCGTGTCGCCCTGCTCTCCCCTCTCTGCCGCCGTGCTCTCGCAGACGAGGGTGACCCCCCGCTCCCTGAAATGGGCGGCGGCGACGCCGAGAAAGACGCAAATCAGGCAGACGAGCCCCAGAAATATTGTTCTACGCATAGAATATCCTCCTGTTTTTCCTATTTTACCCGGGAGGAGGCAATTCAATCCGAGATGCGGAGGTTTTATGGAGACAAAACGATTTACAAAAAACGATTCCGGTTTCATATGCAAAAACTGCGGGCGGGAGGTGCTCCCCCTCGGGTACACATCGCGGAACCACTGCCCGTTCTGCCTCTGCTCTCTGCACGTTGACATAAACCCGGGAGACAGGCAGAACACCTGCGGCGGGATAATGCGCCCAATACGCGCGGAATGTGACCCGAAGCGCGGGTATGTGATAATCCACAGGTGCGAGAGGTGCGGCGCGGTCGTGCGCAACAAGGCGGCGCACGAGGCGAAGGTACAGCCGGACGACATGTCACTTATTATCGACCTGACGGCGGGTATTTACAGCTATAAAGGGGAAAATAAATAGATAATTAACGAGGAAGACTTATAAAAAAGCGGTTGTTCTTTGCCGAGGCTTTGAACGACCGCTTTTTGTTAAATTGAAATATTTTTTAAAATAAGTTTATTTACCCTGCTGTTCCGGATTTTTCGGCTCTTTAACATGGAGTATCGGCGAGAGGTGCTTATATAAGATGAAAGTCACAGCGGAGTCGGCAACTCCCTTTATAAGATTGAATGGGACGACGCAGAGGAACACAAGCGACCAGACATCATGGACGGCGGGAAATATCGCGCTGCCCATTCCTATTATCGAGTCGAGCGGTAGGTTATAGAGCTTTGAATAGAACGGAATCAGCACAAGCCCGTTAAGCGCCGCGCCGACAAGGCAGAGAGACAGTGTGCCGGCAGACATCCCTATGAGAGCCGTCTTGCGGCTCTTTTTTCTTTTATATATGAGTGCCGCCGGGACGACGAGGAAGCACCCGGTCACAAAATTCGCAAGCTCACCGACATAGGCGGTCGAGGTCCCGACGAAGAGAATATGCAGAAGATTCTTTATCAGCTCGATTATAACGCCGGCAAGAGGTCCGAGGGCGAAAGCGCCGAGCATGGCGGCAAGGTCTGAAAAATCGAGCTTATAAAACGGGGGCGCGAGGAATGAGAGCGGGAACTCAAGGAACATTAGTACCGTGGCTATCGCCGCCAAAATTCCCGTTTTTACAGCGTATTCAAGTGTTTTATGGTTGTTTTTTACCTTTTTCGGCGCGGGTGCGCCGTCATTTTCACGATTCATATTACTATGCCTTTCTTTCCTGAAATCGATATGGGAAAGAAAAGAAAAAGCCCCGCACGTTGCGGGGACGCCGGAATTCTGTCGCGCAAAAATGCACGACAGGTATTCTGTTTCTTTTCTCATCCGGACTCTACCGTCGGTCGGGGAATCTCACCCCGTCGGGAAAGCGTTGCTTTCTTCGCAGACTATACTGCCGGTATGGAATTTCACCAATCCCCAAAGTAAACTTTAAACTTACTTATATACATATTATGCGAGGCTGCCGGCGGCGGGCAAAAAGCCCAGCCGCCAAAGGCAGCCCCGCGCGGCGGGGCAAGCCCACACCGCACTCATGAGTAAAATTACTCTATGATCTCAGCAACGACGCCCGAACCAACGGTTCTGCCGCCCTCACGGATAGCGAAACGGAGTCCCTTCTCGCAAGCGATAGGAGAGATAAGCTCAACAGTCATGTTGACGTTATCTCCGGGACGGCACATCTCAACACCGTCGGGAAGGTGGATAACACCGGTAACGTCGGTAGTTCTGAAATAGAACTGCGGTCTGTATCCGGAGAAGAAGGGCTTCGAACGGCCGCCTTCCTTCTCGGTAAGAACGTAGACCTGACCTACGAACTTGGTGTGGGGATGAATCGAGCCGGGCTTCGCAAGAACCTGTCCTCTTTCGATACCCTTCTTGTCAACGCCACGGAGAAGAAGACCGACGTTATCACCCGCTTCAGCGAAGTCCATCATCTTATGGAACATCTCGATACCGGTAACAACGGTGGAAACCTTCTCGGGTCTGATACCGACTATCTCAACGGTATCAGCCATCTTAACAGTACCTCTCTCAACTCTACCGGTAGCAACAGTACCACGGCCGGAGATCGAGAAGACATCCTCGACGGGCATAAGGAACGGAAGGTCAGCCTTACGGTCGGGAGTAGGAATATAGGTGTCAACAGCATCCATAAGCTCCCAGATGCACTTGTACTCCGGAGCGTCGGGGTCCTTGGACGGGCACTCAAGAGCAACGCGGGCAGAGCCGCGGATTATGGGAGTATCGTCGCCCGGGAAATCGTACTCGTTAAGGAGGTCACGGATCTCCATCTCAACGAGGTCAAGAAGCTCGGGGTCGTCAACGATATCAACCTTGTTCATGAAAACAACGATTGCGGGAACGCCGACCTGACGGGCAAGAAGAACGTGCTCTCTGGTCTGTGCAAGAGGGCCGTCAGTACCTGCAACGACAAGGATAGCGCCGTCCATCTGTGCAGCACCGGTGATCATGTTTTTAACGTAGTCAGCGTGGCCGGGGCAGTCAACATGCGCGTAGTGACGCTTGTCGGTTTCATACTCAACGTGACGGGAGTTGATTGTTATACCACGAGCCTTCTCCTCAGGGCAGTTATCGATCTGGTCATATGCCAGGAAGTCGATGTTGCTGTTCTTAAGAGAGAGAACCTTCGTGATAGCGGCTGTAAGAGTGGTCTTACCGTGGTCAACGTGACCGATAGTACCGATATTAACATGGGGTTTGGTTCTTTCGAATTTTGCCTTTGCCATTTTAATTATCCTCCTGAATTTTGTTTTTTATTTTTAATTGTATCTATCAGCGGCATTGCCGCAAAACAGAACATGCTTTCCCGCGGGCTCTCGCCCTCACTGCGGGGAAGGTGCCCTCCCTGTGGAAAGCCCCACGCGGGAAAGGCGGCGACACCGCCGCACGGCGGGTCGTATCATCAAGCGGTCGCGACAGCACATGCCGCCCTATGGGAATTAACCCTTTGCCGCTCTGTTCTTGACTATCTCGTCCTGAATGTTCTTCGGAACATCCTGGAATCCGCAGGGCTCCATTACGTAGACAGCGCGTCCCTGAGAACGGGAACGGAGCGCCGTAGCGTAACCGAACATCTGTGCGAGAGGAACCTGAGCGTATATTCTCTGGGTTCCGGGTCCTATCTGCTCCATGGACTCTATCTGTCCGCGACGGGAGTTTATATCTCCGATTATATCGCCCATATAGTCATCCGGAGTAGTTACCGACACCTTCATGATAGGCTCGGTAAGAACGGGATCAGCCTTTCTCATAGCCTCCTTGAATGCCATTGAACCGGCAATCTTGAATGCCATTTCGGAAGAGTCGACCTCGTGATAAGAACCGTCGTAAAGTGTTACCTTTACATCGACGACATTGTATCCGGCGAGAACGCCCGCCTGCATCGCACCCTGTATACCGGCGTCAACAGCGGGTATATACTCCTTCGGAATTGCTCCTCCGGTAACCGCGTTGATAAACTCATAGCCCTTGCCGGTCTCGTTCGGCTCGATGGTGATCTTTACGTGACCGTACTGACCCTTACCACCGGACTGACGCGCATACTTGGTCTCCTGGTCGACCTTCTTTCTGATGGTCTCCTTGTAGGCAACCTGCGGTGCACCTATATTAGCCTCGACCTTGAACTCACGGAGAAGACGGTCGACTATTATCTCAAGGTGAAGCTCACCCATACCTGCGATTATGGTCTGTCCGGTTTCCTCATCGGTGTAGGTTCTGAATGTCGGGTCCTCCTCGGCGAGCTTCGCAAGAGCGATGCTCATCTTCTCCTGACCTGCCTTCGTCTTCGGTTCTATTGCCTGACGGATAACCGGCTCGGGGAATACCATGGACTCAAGGATTATAGGATGCTTTTCGTCACAGAAGGTATCTCCCGTCGTGGTGTTCTTTACACCGACGACTGCGGCGATATCTCCGGCGTAGCAGACATCGATATCGGTACGCTCATTGGCGTGCATCTGAAGAATACGACCGAAACGCTCGTCCGCGTCCTTCGTCGAGTTGTAAACCGCGGTTCCCTTGGAAACCGAGCCGGAATAAACGCGGAAGAAGCAGAGCTTTCCGACAAACGGGTCGGTCATTATCTTAAAGGCGAGAGCGGAGAACGGCTCGTCGTCGCTCGCGTGGCGGCAATCCTCCTCGTCGGTCTCGGGATTAATTCCCTTGATAGCCTCGATGTCCGTGGGAGCGGGCATATAATCAACGATAGCGTCAAGAAGCTTCTGAACGCCCTTGTTCTTATATGATGTTCCGCAGCATACGGGAACTATCTGGTTGGCTATCGTAGCCTTGCGGAGAGCGGCACGGAGCTCCGCAACCGTTATCTCCTCTTCGTTGAAGAACTTATCCATAAGGGCATCGTCCGTCTCGCAGATGGACTCAACCATCTTCGCGCGGTACTCCTCGGCAAGCGCCTTCATGTCCTCGGGGATTTCCTCAACTCTCATATCCTTACCGAGGTCGTCGTAATAAACATCCGCCTTCATCTCCATAAGGTCGATGATGCCGCGGAAGGATGCCTCGGCTCCTATCGGGAGCTGCACGGGAACGGCATTCGCATGCAGTCTCTCCTTGATCATTCTGACAACGCGGTAGAAGTCGGCGCCGGTTATGTCCATCTTGTTGACATATGCCATTCTCGGAACCTTGTACTCGTTTGCCTGGTGCCAAACGGTCTCGGTCTGGGGCTCAACGCCTCCCTTCGCGCAAAGAACGGTTACAGATCCGTCAAGGACGCGCAGAGATCTCTGAACCTCAACGGTGAAGTCAACGTGTCCCGGGGTATCAATTATGTTGATACGGTACTTGTGGTCCTTCGCCGCGTCCGGATCGTCGTGATAGGCTGTCGGAATCCAGTAGCAGGTGGTAGCGGCGGAGGTGATGGTTATTCCGCGCTCCTGCTCCTGCGCCATCCAGTCCATCGTGGCTGCGCCGTCGTGAACCTCACCTATACGGTGGGTCTTACCTGTATAAAAAAGGATACGTTCTGTCGTTGTCGTCTTACCGGCATCGATGTGAGCCATGATACCGATATTTCTTGTATGTTCAAGCGAATACTCTCTTGGCATGAACTGAAAATCTCCTTTTTAATACAATCAGAATCTGTAATGTGCAAAAGCCTTGTTTGCTTCTGCCATCTTGTGGGTGTCTTCCTTCTTCTT
>CALDMI010000113.1 GCA_937914815.1 uncultured Clostridia bacterium | reverse complement strand
CCCCGTATTTCAAGGTCTCGCGCCCCTCTTTATGATTGTTTACAAAATTAAAATACAGTGACACACCGAAGCGGTTGCACTTTCTATTGAATTTTTTCGCTCATGTATGCAAAAAAATCCAATAGAAACGGCAAGATCACCTATTATTTTCCAAAAAGCATGATAAAGACGGGAGCACTGTATAAAAGCTCGCCGCCGGAACAGACCACGGCGCAGCGAGAAAAAAAAAAACAAAAAGAAAGCCCCCCCCGCCGGTATGGCGGGTGCCGTATATAGAGTGCCGCGCGGCAGACCGCGCCGGAGACCGGCGGGAGCCGCAGGGCAGTGCACTCCGGAATTTCCCGAGGAGAAATAATTATCTCTTCGAGAACTGGGGAGCGCGACGGGCTGCCTTGAGTCCGTACTTCTTTCTTTCCTTCATACGAGGGTCACGGGTAAGGAGACCTGCCTTCTTGAGAAGGGGCTTGTAGGTCTCGTCAACAAGAAGGAGCGCGCGCGCCACACCGTGACGGACCGCACCTGCCTGACCCGAGAATCCGCCGCCCTTTACATTGGCGACGATATCGAACTTGCCGACAGTGTCGGTAACTCCGAAGGGCTGATTGACTATGAGCTTCATCGTGTCGAGACCGAAGTACTCCTCGATGTCTCTGCCGTTTATGGTGATGTTGCCGCTACCGGGATAGAGGCGAACTCTTGCAACAGACTTCTTTCTTCTGCCTGTTCCGTAGAAATAGGGTTTAGCACTTGTATACATCGTTCGTAATCCTCCTGTCCTTAATCAATAGCCACGGGCTTCTGTGCCGCATGGTCGTGATTCTCACCGGCGTAAACATGAAGACGGGTGAACGCCTTTGCACCGAGAGTGTTGTGGGGGAGCATACCCTTAACCGCGAGCTCCATTGCGAACTCGGGACGGGTAGCCATGAGGTGGTCATATCCCTCGGACTTGAGACCGCCGATGTATCCGGAGTGATGACGGTAGAACTTCTGCTCGAGCTTCTTTCCGGTCAGCACAGCCTTGGATGCGTTGATTATGATAACAAACTCGCCGCAGTCTGCGTGAGGTGTGAACTCGGGACGGTGCTTGCCGCGAAGAATGTTGGCAGCCTTGACTGCCGTTCTTCCGAGAGGCTGACCTGCCGCGTCAATAACAAACCATCTGCGCTCGATGTTATCCTTGTTTGCCATGAAAGTGGACATTATGTTTTCCTCCGTATTAATATGCGTATTCCGCTTTTTTAACCTCGGCTATTATACCACACCGCCCCCGGCTTGTCAATAGCTTTTCAAAACTTTTTCCCGATTAAAACGATTTGAAAAACGAAAGCTCCGAAAAGCTCTCGTTTTCTCCGTTTTTCTTCCGTTTGCTCGCTCACCAAATTTCAAAAAAATCAAAATGTTTTTTTATATTTGCCGGTGTACGCTCTTGTATTCGTCATAATACCGGTAGTAGTGACATTCTCCGGTGTTCCCGCCAAGGAAGTCGCCCATCTCGTCCTCGTCGAGCGCGAGGTTGCAGACGGGCTCTCCGTCCTCGTTTGTGTCGCAGAATTCGCAGGTGTCACAGCACCGC
>CALDMI010000112.1 GCA_937914815.1 uncultured Clostridia bacterium | reverse complement strand
ATCGTGCTCTTTCCCGCCTCGTTCTGTCCCTCGATGACATTGATACCGTCCGCGAACTCAAGCGTCGTGTCGCGGAGCTGTCCGAAGCTGTTGATGATTATTTTCTCGATTATCATTTTGTCCCTCCTGTCTCATCGCCGACTGGGTCGGATGTAAGGAATTTCACCGTCCGTTCGACCGAATCCTTTGAATTGTACCACGGCTCCTCGTCGTATCTGTAATCGAACTTCTTTGCGAACCATGAAACGTCGTTTGTCAGTGTGTCGATATATTTTTCTTCAATACCGTGCGCCGCGTTGTAGAAATCGCGGAACACTTTCTTGTTCATCTTCTTCTGCGCATATGCCGTCATTCTCCGGTAGTGGGGGAGACAGAAGAGGGGCTGTGCCGCAAACTTTTTCGGAAAGTCCGGGTCGCTCTCCCAGAGATAGACCGCCGTGCGCATCATGGCTTCAAAATTCTTGTCTATCCGCGAGCATATGTAGCATGAATTTTCGAGAGTGTCAAGCGATGTGAGCGCCTTTGACGCCCTCCCGCCGGGGAGCGCACCGTCGCCGTTCAGCGCCCGCCGCACATTTGCAAGATGGCTCTCAAGGATCAGCGCCATGCCGAGCTTGCGCTTCTTTCGCAGCATGAGCGAGTAGTGCGTCCGGCAGAAGCCCTGCTCATTTGTCTTTATCCGTATGTCCGGCTCCATCATCGACGCGCCGAGTATTATGTCGACCTCGTCCTCCTCGAGCTTCCGGTAGAGCGCGCAGAAGGGACAGCCCGCAGCGGGATTTTCCGCCGACCTGTCAAACGCCTCGTTGACTGGAATTGTGTAAATCTGCTCCATATGTTCTCCGCATCTGATTTTTCTGTTTTGCTTGCAAAATGTGTCGAAGTGTGCTAAAATAAATATGCGCGAATTCAGAGTATAGTTAACAAACTACATTATACAACACAATCTTTCTTTTTTCAAGAGGTATCGGGAAAATGTTGACTTTTGAAAATATAAATTTCTCGGGGCGCCATGCCCTCGCCGCCCGCGGGATAGGGGAGTACGACCTCGCGGACACAATGGAGTGCGGGCAGTGCTTCCGGTATGAGCGTCTACCGGGCGCGGATGGGCTTTGCGAATACATGACCGTCGTGCGCGGAAAGATATACGATGTCGGACAGCGCGAGCGGGGCGAGCTTCTTTTCTTCATGGAGGATACGCCGGAAAACCGGGCGGCGGTGACCGATTATTTTGCCCTTGATGTGGATTTTGAGGCGATACGCCAAAATGTCATAGAGCATACCGACTCCGCATGGCTCCGCCGCGCGGCGGATGAGGCGAGGGGGATAGCCATCCTCCGACAGGAGCCGTGGGAGGCGCTCTTCTCATTCATAATCTCCCAGAACAACAATATACCGAGGATAAGAAAAATAATCCGGATGCTCTCCTCGGCGTACGGAGAGCGCGCAGCCCTCCCGGGCGGCTACTGCCCAATAGGCAAAGACTGTGACGTGACGGCACAACGTGCCACCCCGTGTACGGAAAAAGACCCCACAAAATGCGGGGCGGAGCAGGGGGACGGAGCCTGCCGCGCCTGCGGAATATGCTACACATTCCCGACGGCAGAGCAGATTGTCGCCTCACCCGAGCTTATGGAGCCCGCGCATCCCGGCTTCCGCTATGCCTATCTTCTTGACGCGGCGACAAAGGTCGCGTCGGGGGAGTGCAACCTCCGGGGAATAGCCGCCGCGGGCTCTTATGAGACCACCCTGACCGAGCTCAAAAAGATAAAGGGCGTCGGCGATAAGGTCGCCTCCTGCGTCGCCCTCTTCGGAATGGGGAACTACGACGCGTTTCCGATAGACGTATGGATGAAGCGCGCGATAGACGAATACTTCGGCGGTCACCTCGACCCGCACACCCTCGGACCGTATGCCGGCGTCGCCCAGCAGTACATATTCCACTATATAAGAAACCTCGAAAAGGAAAAAGCCTGAATCCCCAAACAACGAAAATGCCCCGGATATGCAAACAAATCTTTGCATATCCGAGGTTGATTTTATATCCAATCTTTTTTGTCGATGCTCCAATGCCCGCTGAAACCGCGGTCGTGATAAATGGCTTCGTATGGCGGTGAAAGAAAGCTGTTTATCGTTTCAAGTACAACGCTGTAATCTTCCTCCTGTATGTTTATCTTGCGGCAAAAGGCGCGCCATTTACTTCTCATTGCCTCATCATCGCCGAAGGTCATGACGCGCCTGAAATCTTTGATTGAAAACTCATGTTCACGATTTCTGAATGTTTCCCGCAGTGCGTCCGAGAGCGTCGCACCGTCAAATTCAAATTTGTCTGCAAGAAAGAATATGTCATAATAGTCCTTCATGCGTGTGGATAATTCCATGAGGTAAAGAATGGCATCAAGCTTTTCGGCAACGGTGGTTTCAAGTGAATATGTGTTCACCATCGGAGCCGTAAAGTCGTCCAGTTGAGTGGGGATTTTTCGCTGCTCCTGCCCGGGCACAATGACATCACCGACTCCGAAATCAATGTTTATCGGCGTCCGCGTGTTTTTTATTCTTGCAATCAGCGAGGCGCTGATGCCGGGATATTTTTTTGTCACTGATATTGGTTACGCTTTTTTGATTTCAAAAATAACGAAATCATTTTCCGTCGGTGTTGAAATTATTTCCTCAAGCATGGCACGGAGCTTTTCCGGCATGTTTGGTATTCTGCGCAGCAGAAAATCGACATCTGCGGTAACCCGGCTGCTGAAATTCGTTACGGAGTAGATGAACAGCCCGCCTTTCAGCACAAGATTTTCCGAATATTCTGATTTTTCGAGGCGCCGAAGAAATTCCTCCTGACAGAAAAGCTGGAGGCAGAGCTGATAGCTTCTCCCGCTTTCGGAAGCCTTGTTTTTGAGTCTTGCGAGCACAGACGCGGCTGTATCACCCATTCAGCAGCACCTCCATAATTTCAGTGAGCCCTTTGCTGACGCGTAGCATTTTTGCGTAATCGGAGAGATTTTTCAGATTTTTGTCACTGTCGCGGACATAAGCATTGAGAGCCTTTGCGAAAATTTCGCTGTCGAGCCTGTTGCGGTATTTGAAGCAGTCGCATATAGTGCGCTCACGGTCGTATATCGGAAGTGCTACTCCGTTTATGCGCTCCGTCCGTCTGCCGAGCCCGTACAGGTTTGTTTCTACATAATATGGTTGAATTGCGAGCACACTGCCGCTGAGTTTTGTTCTTGATATCGTCCTCGGCACGGCTATTGCCCATTTCCGCGGTGCAAAATCACTGTAACCGTAATGGTAAAGAGCAGACTCAACGCAAAGGATTGCTTCCGGGACAAAAACGGAGAGCAGTTTTTCCTCGGGAACATCACATTCCGGGGAGAGCTCATAATATCCGTGCTTTATTCGCGTTATATATCCCTCATTGCATAGCGCCGCTACTTCGTCAGCGCGTATACCTGCAGAGAGAAAATCAGCGGTCTTTGCAACCCCGCCGTGACTCCGTATTACTTCTTCAAAAAGTTCTTTGCGTCTCACAGCCTGTGACCTCCTCTCGAAAATTAATACACACATTAAAAAGTTTGTGTACTAAAATTATTATAACACACTTTTCTTTATAATGCAAGAAAATTTTGAAAACTTCAGAAAACGCAAAAAAGAGACCTCAGCGGTCTCTTTTTTGCTTCTCTTGATTTTTCCGGCGGGCGGAGCAGGGGATTATTCCCGCGCTCCGCCATGTCCCCCGCGTCAGCGGGCGACCTCCTCCATGATATAAGCCTCAAGAATATCGCCGACCTTTATGTCGTTGAACTTCTCGAGCCCGACGCCGCACTCAAATCCGGTGGCAACCTCGCGCGCATCGTCCTTGAAGCGCTTGAGCGAGGAGACCTTATCCTCGGAGATAACGACTCCGTCGCGGATTATCCGTATCAGCGACTGGCGGGTTATCTTGCCGTCCTGGATATAACATCCGGCAATTGTGCCGACGTTCGGTACGTGGATTGTCTGGCGGACATCCGCATGTCCGAGGAGAACCTCGCGATAGGTGGGGTCGAGCATGCCCTTCATTGCGGCGGATATCTCGTCTATTATTTCATAGATTATTCTGTGTGTTCTTATGTCGACGCCGTTGCGCTCAGCAGAGTCGAGGGCGTTCTTGTCCGGGCGGACATTGAAGCCGACTATAACTGCGTTAGACGCGGCGGCAAGCATGACATCCGACTCGGTTATTCCGCCGACAGCGGAGTGTATAACATTGACCTTGACCTCGTCTCCGGAGAGCTTGAGGAGCGACGCCTTGACCGCCTCGGCAGAGCCAGCGACATCAGCCTTTACAATTATATTGAGAGTCTTGACGCCCTCACTTATCTGGCTGAACAGCTCGTCGAGGTTGACTCTCGCGTTCGCGGCGAGAATATCCGCGCGCTGCTTTTCACGGCGCTGATCGGCGAGGCTCTTTGCCATTCTCTCGTCCTCGACGGCGTTCATCTCGTCGCCCGCCTGCGGGACATCGTCAAGACCGATTATCTCAAC
>CALDMI010000111.1 GCA_937914815.1 uncultured Clostridia bacterium | reverse complement strand
TGTCTGCCATAACAGGCTGAACCGAAATCATAGTTCCGGATATAACCGCAACCGCCGACCAATACATAAGACTGAGCTTATCCCGTATCTTTTTGAGTTTTACCATGTCAATTTACCTCCTTCTTCAAAAATCGGCATAAAAAAAGCCGCTTTCAAGTTTTGGGGGGAAACTCAAAAACGGCGGAGAATATGTCCGGTCCCACTTTGGGACGATACCATTATACCACTTTTATATTCGCTTGTCATCGGCATCGGTGCGCCAATTTTGTGCCAATTTTCTGCCGGAGTATTTTTCACGATAATCCCTCCAGAAGAGTAAGCATTTCAAACCAGAAATCAACATCCTTTCCGGGAGCTGCCCACAAGCGTATTGAGAGAATTGTGATTGCCTGCTCACGAAGTCTGTAATAGTGTCTCGGCGACATATCAAGCCTGTATAAAATATCCGTGAGCGACAGTTTTTCCGGCGCAATGTAAGTCTCATAAATCAAGTTATACAGCTTTTCGCCGTCATTCGGCTTTTTCTTCAGAACATCGGCGAAAACACGCGCCGCACTTATTCCTGCGTCCTGCGCTGTCTTTGAAAACAGAATTTTCATGATTTCAATTCCCCCTTGAATTATTATATCAGGAACCGATTCTTAATATATCAGTTCTTCGCGGCATACTTTGCCACGATCTTCTTCATCTCATCAAACTGCTTCTCCATGTCGGATACAAGCTTGAACTGGTTTCTCGCACGGTCAAGATTCTGCTTCGGGCGGGATGTTTTGAAATATGTATCTCCGTTCAGGTAGTCCGCAAGGAAACGCATACCGCACTCAAGCGTCATCATCATTGCCGCATGAGGAAGGAAGCCTATCTCGCAGTCGGTAAGTCCGCCGCGCGCCCCCTCGAGGAAGCCCTTCACATACACCTCAAAGAGCTGAATGTCGAAATTAACCTTTGAAAGATCAGCCTCATCCTCAAGTGCGGTGGTCGCACCGAACCGGATGGAATCACCGAAATCATTTACGGAATAGCCCGGCATAATTGTATCAAGGTCTATAACGCAAATGGGCTTACCGGTATTTTTGTCGAAAAGAATGTTGTTGAGCTTCGTATCGTTGTGCGTGACCTTGAGCGGGAGCTTGCCCTCTGCATGAGCACGCTCAAATGTTCCGATAAAGTCAAGTCTTGCCGTCGCAAACTCAATCTCCTTTTCAACCTCTGCACGGCGCTCGAAATTATCCTTTTCCGCCGCGTCCATAAGCTGCTGATATCTCACCGGCGTATTGTGGAAATCCTTGATAGTCTCATAGAGCTCCTCTGCCGGGAAATTGCGGAGCATATACTGGAACTTCCCGAAAGCAACAGCAGAATCATAGAACTGCTGCGGGCGCTCGACCTTATCATAGCTTACGCTGTCAGTCACATAGCTGATAACGCGCCAGTAATCTCCGTCGGTCGTCATATAGAAGTTTCTGCCGTCGGAGGACTTGATGACGCGGATGCTCTCACGCTCCGGGTCTCCGCCCTCTTTTATGATTTCGTCGCGTATGAACTCGGTAACCGCATAGAAGTTATCCATGAGCTTATCCGGACGCTTGAAAACATGCTTGTTTATGCGCTGAAGAACATACTGCTTCGTTCCTCCGTTGACACGCATTGTGACGAGGTATGTATCATTTATATGACCGTTTCCGTAAGGAACCGCATCTTCCATAACACCCTCAATGTCAAATTTGGGAATAAGTATTTCGGCAATTGACTTCTTATCCATATCATCCTCCTGTAATCCGAGAAGCGCCGCGCCTATTATGCCGGCGTCATTTCTGTATTTTCCTGCAAGAACCTTTGTTTTTCCCTGTGCCAGACCAAACGATGTGCGCGCTACTCTGTCGCGCAGAGGTGCCATGAGATGTTTGAAACGCCGACCGCGAGATTGTCAATAAACGAATCGACAACAAGGCGCGCTGCGTAATCACCTTGCTTACGCGCAACGAAAGCGGTCTTGCCGTTCACACGGTCGATGTCACCGCCGCATACAGACCACATCGCGCTGTCGGGATATAGCTTCATTATCCGCTTTGTTTCTTTTACAAGTGCGGTCGCAGAGCAGTATGCCTCGAGACACCCGAGCTTTCCGCAGGAGCATTCCCTTCCCCCTGCCTTTATGACCATATGGCCGATTTCGGCAGCAAAGCCGTTGAAGCCGTCCCATATGTTTCCGTTTATGACTATTCCTCCGCCGACACCTGTACCGAGAGTGAGCTCAACCAGCGAGGATGTCCCCTGTCCGACTCCCCACATCGCCTCCGCATACGCGGCGGCGTTAGCGTCATTCGCGATATACGACGGTCTTCCGAGCTGACGCGAAAGCAAGACTCCGAGCGGCTCATTTGTCCATCCGAGATTTGTGGCGGTCAGGACAGTTTCGTTTTTGACGATACCCGGTGTCGCAACTCCGACCCACGCGACATCAGAAAGCGATATTCCCTGCTCCTTGCAAAGTCTGCGGGCGAGCTTCGCTATATCCGTGCTGATCTCTTCGCACGGACGCGGTGCATTCGTTTTTACGGAGAGCTTACGCACGATTTCGTGTGTATCGAAATCGACAAGCCCCGCCGCTATATTGGTACCGCCGAGGTCAACGCCTATACAATACTTCAAGCAAATTATCTCCCTTCGTAAATTTCTTTTCTGATAATTTAATTATATAGTTATCACTTGACTTTTGCAATGGAAAATAGTATAATCTTTTGTAGAAAAGAACACTTTTTTCGCTTATTTTACAAACACGGCGGTGAAATCATGACTAAAGATGAGATAATATCCGTATTGAAAGACCTCAACAGGATTACCGGCTTCCGCGTCTCTCTTCACGCGAGCGATTATGGCGAGGTCGCCGCATATCCTCCAGGTGCTCTCCCGTTCTGTGAATTTATACACTCCATTCCGGGCGAAACCACGGCGTGCGCCGAATGTGACAAGGCGGCGTGCAGCAAAGCACTTAAGGACGGGCGAACCGTTATATACAGGTGTAGATTCGGTCTTACAGAAGCGATAAGTCCGCTCTATAATTTCGGGACGCTTACCGGATTCCTGATGATGGGGCAGGTCCGTGACAGCGGCATGACCGCTGACATGCTCTCCCCGATCTCCGATGACCCCGCGGTGCGTGACGGGCTGATAGCGGAAATACCAAAGGTAGACCGCGAGATGATAAATTCATATGTAAACATAATGACGGTTTGCGCAAAATATCTCACTGTATCCAATGCCATAACCATAGAAAGACCGACGGTACCGGAAATGGCAATCAAATACATCTCAGAAAACTACAATAAAAAGATAGGTATACGGGATATATGCGATGAGATCGGGTGCTCTAAATCAACGCTCCTGACCTCGTTTCGTGAAAAATACGGAAAGACGATAAACGAAACTCTCAATGACATGAGGCTCGACTCTGCAAGACGGAGACTCTCCTCCGGAAGCGGCTCGATAAGCGAGATAGCGGAGGCGTGCGGATTCTCGGAGCAGTCGTATTTCACCAAGGTTTTTTCCGCAAAGTACGGTATGCCGCCGAGTGAATACAGAAGGAGCACTAAAGATGAAACTGATACATACAGCTGACCTGCATATAAATTCGCCTCTCACATCGGCGCACATCCCCCCGTCGCGGATAGCTGAACGCAAGCGCGAGTTGATAGATACTTTCCGTGAAATTGTTGATTACGCGTCGGCGCAGAATTACGGTGCCGTGATAATCGCCGGCGATCTCTTTGACAGCGAGACGACCGGTGCGCGCGCGCGTGATGCGATTACGGCGGCAATAGGTAAATTTCCGGATATAACCTTTTTCTATCTTCCCGGAAATCACGAAAAAAAAGCCTTTCTTCCCTACGCGGAAAAGCTCGGCAACCTTAAGGTTTTCGGCGACGACTGGACATACTTTGAATTTGAGGATATCTGTGTTGCCGGAAGAGCCACAACATCATGTGACATGTTCGACACGCTCAATCTCTCCCCGCGCAAAAAGAACATTGTTGCTCTTCACGGAGAGCTGCGCGACCGGTCGGCAGATGGCGGAATAATAGGCATAAACGACGCGGCGGGACGGAACATTGACTATCTCGCCCTCGGACACTATCACACATATACGGAAAAAGAAATAGACCGGCGCGGTGTCGCGGTTTATTCCGGCACACCCGAGGGGCGCGGCTTTGACGAAACCGGAGAGATGGGAATTGTTCTCCTTGACACCTCAGGCAATGGCATATCTCACATATTCAAGCCGTTTTCAAAGCGCACATTGCATGATATATCCTGCGATATGGGAGATGTGGCAAGCCAACGCGAGGCGGAGGACAAAATAGAAAATCTCCTGTTCGGGTTACCGCCGCGCGACATTGTCCGCGTCCGTCTGACAGGCGGCGTCAAGCCCGGAATCCCGCGCGAATTTCCGTATCTCGTCAGCAGAATGAATGAACGCTTTTACAGTTTTGAGATAAAAGACGAATGTCACATGGTTATTTCTGCCGAAGATTATATTAATGATTATTCGTTAAAAGGCGAGTTCATACGCCTTGTACTGGCGGACAATTCACTCACTGATATAAAAAAAGAACAGATTATAAACGCGGGGCTCGCCGCCCTCACGGGTGAGCGACCGCACGAATAGGAGGCGGTAAAAGCATGAGATTTATTGAATGTTACATAGAGAACTTCGGCGGACTGCATGATTACCGCTACAAATTCTCCCGCGGGCTGAATGTCTTTACAGAAGCCAACGGATACGGAAAAACCACCCTGACCGTATTTCTCAAATGCATGCTGTATGGCATGTCTGACACGCGCAGCACTTCCCTCGACCAGAACGAAAGGAAAAAATACCTGCCGTGGCAGGGCGGGATCTTCGGCGGTTCACTGGCAATCGAACACGCCGGCAGAAAATACCGGATAGAGCGCAGCTTTGCAAAAAAGCCGGGAGATGATACCTTCAACTTATACGACGCTGATACCGGACGCCGCTCCGATGATTACGGTCCCGGATTAGGCGAAACGATACTCGGCATAGATGCCGACGGCTTTGAACGAACGCTGTTTCTCTCCGAAAAAAATCTCGGCGGAAAGTGCGAAAACAAATCCGTATCGGCAAAGCTCACGGATCTTACCGGCGTCGACTGCGACCTCGGTGACCTTGACGGCGCACTGAAAATTCTGAACGAGGAAAGAAAGAACTATCAGAAACGCGGCGGCGGCGAAATTAACGACCTCCGTGAGGAGCTCGACGGACTCAGAGACCGGAAAACAGCGCTTGAACGGCTGGCTGAAACAACGAAGAGCGACGAAATCAGACTTGATGAAACGAAGAAAAAACTCCGGGAAGCAAACAAACGGCTCGATGAACTGAATGACAGAAAGAATATCGCAATGCAGAGTGCCGGCATAGCGCGGGACGCAGCCGAATATGCCGGAATGATAAGCAGGATAGAGGAAAATAAGCGCGAGATTGAAAGACTGCAACGCTTCTTTGAAAATGGCGTTCCTACAACGGAGGAACTCGACGAAATTGCCTCTGCAAAGGTGCTCTCCGAAAGCGAGCCGACGCACGGCACCGTGGCAGACAGCGTCGAGCGCGCAGATCTTGCCTCGTTTTTCAAAAGGGAGACGGATTTTCAGGAGATATCCGCAATGAGCGACACTCTCGCCCGTGCAACCGCATACCGCGAAGAACTCAGAAACTCCGGCGGTGATATGGAAGAATACAACCGCCTGAAATCCCGCTTTCCAAACGGAGTTCCGTCAAAGGAAGAAACCGACCGCGTATACAAAGCAGTGACCGAGAAATGCAGCGCCACACCGCTTTTCATCATCGCATTTATTATTGCCGCCGCTTCAATCGCCTGCGGATTTCTTGTAAACATCTATGCCATTTCGGGCGTTCTGCTTGCTTTTATCGCCGTAATTATCGGATTTTATATGTGCCAACATCGCAAAACAGTGCGAGAAAACGCCGCGATATTTCTCACAAAATACGGAAGCGAAGATGACGGCGTAACACTTGGCGAGCGGCTCACGAAATTATCAGCGGAAGCCGATAGGTACCGCACCGTCACCGCCGCTCTTGCCGATGAGTCCGAAAGGCGCGAAGCTCTTCGAAAGAAGTTATCCGAATGTGATACCGCTCTCTGCTCCTTCATTTCCGCATATCCCGTAAGCGACACAAAATACGAGGGCGCGCTTAACGAAATACGCCTGAAATTTGTCCGTTACTCCGAGTTGCGCTCCACAGAGCAAGGCGCGGACGAGTATCGCCGCAAAATGACGGAGGACGCAAACAGAAACCGCAGTAAAGTAGAAGATTTTCTTTCAAAGTACCCCACCGTCACCGCCTCGCCGCTGAATGAAATAAAGAACTACGCAGGCGAGTACAGGCAGCGGATACGAGACCTCGAAAAGAACAAGACATACGCCGAGGAATTCCGGATAAGTCACGCCCTAACAGGAACAGAGAGCACTGCAGTTCCGCAATGTCCGACAGATGACGAGATCTCTGCCGCAAAATCCGAAGTGGCAAGACTGCAGAGCATTGTCACGCTCACCGAAAATGAATATAACGACAACTGCATAAAACTTGAAGCCTCCGATGCACTCGACGAGCAGATACGCGAAACCGAGGAGAAAATCAAAAATCGCGAGGATAAGCTCGACACGGTGACAAAAGCGGCGCAGTATCTCGAAAGCGCGAAAGAACAGCTCACGGGAAAGTATATACGCGCCGTGCGCAAAAACCTCTCCGACTGTATGCATGAGCTCGGAGGCGCGGGAGATGACACAGAATATTCGATAGATACATCCTTCTCCATGAGCATTGTGCAAGGCGGAAAAACATATGCCCCGGAAAACTTCAGCCGCGGAATGCGTGACATATTCTCTCTCGCCGTAAGGCTCGCACTGACCGACTCGTTGTACGGTGCCGACAAACCGCCGGTAATATTCGACGACCCTTTTCTCTCCCTTGATGACAGCCGGTGCGCAAGTGCACTCGCCGCTGTGCGAAACCTCGCAAAAACGCGTCAGGTGCTCTATTTCACATGTTCCGAATCAAGAAATCCGAACAAAATATAAACGCAAGTTCATTAATCGTATTTTAATTTCCGGCAGAATGCATTCAAAGGAGATTTAACATGAATTCGACAACACAGCAATTTGATTTTGCAGGACATACTGCAACCGTCATTGTACCCGAAAAGCCAAACGGAAAATGGATATGGAAAACAGAATTTCTGCATGCGTTTGATGCGGCAGAACAGGCGCTTCTCGACAGGGGATACACGAGAGTGTATTACGAAGTAAGTGACAGGTACGGCAGCTTCGGCGCTATTCGCCTTATGCACAGATTTCATCTTGAACTGCTTAAAAGATACCCGCTCCGGCGCGAGGCAATTCTTTTCGGATTTTCCCGCGGCGGGCTATACGCTTTCAATTACGCAATCACCTACCCCGAATATGTAGACAAGGTTTATCTTGACGCACCGGTGCTTAATCTTCGCAGCTGGCCGCATGACGGCTCTCCGGAGCAGGCACAGCTCCTGCGTGAGTACCACCTCGACACGAACACATTAAAGACCTTCTGCGGAAGCCCGAAGGACCGGCTCGGCGAATACTTCTCACTGAACATACCGACGCTTCTGATAGCCGGGGAAAAGGATACAACAGTTCCCTATCCCGAAAACGGAAAAATCATGGCGGAATATGCCGAGGTGCACAAATATCCTCTCACCGTAATAACAAAACCTGACTGTGACCATCATCCCCATTCGCTCACGGATGTGACCCCGATAGTGGATTTTGTCGAAGGAAATTAAATAAAAAATCCGGGGAGTCGCCACACGAAAGCCGCCCTCCGGATATTTTATTGAGTTATTAAATCAGATACCGCCCTTTTCTGTCCTGCAAGCGATTTCCGACACGCGCGAAAGCACCGAGCGCGGATGAGCATCAAATGAACGGACAGATTCATTCATAAGCGTATCTGCCGACGGTGTTGAGACGAAAATGCGACCGAGCCTCTCGCCTATCTTTACTCCGCCCGGAAGAGTATATGTAATGTCCGCGCCGGACGGCTTATCGCCGCTCTGACCGTTAGTAAATCCTATGTTGCTTGCTACGAGAAGAGCAGGCGCCGTATTCTCCACAGTCATTTTGTCCGCCGGAGCTATGGAGTAATCAGGGTTGAGTCTCCATGGCGCCTCGCCCTCATTTTCATCACGCCCGCGCGCCGCTGCACAAAGCTCCGAAAGCGCTTTGTTTATTCTGTACTCCTGCTTTGTCCGTATACACAACAGCTCGTATGTATATCTCGCATGTGTAAGCAGAAAGAGCGATGTAAACACAGCCACATGAATGGAGGTATCCCTTACGAATACCGGGGAGTCGAGTCTTTGCCATCCTTTCACCACGAAAGCGTAATACAGCTCGTCCGGCGATGAATGTGACGACGGAAACGGTATGCGCGAACGGGTGACACGCACTATCCTGTCCACTTCTCCGAACAGAGATATTCCGGACTCCGGAAAGCGCGGAGACCTGTAAAGTGCTACATACCGTATATCCGGCAATTTGTCCGGAAGCTGTTTTACAGGTATGTAATAGTATTTCTTCGACACACAGTGAGCGTACTGGTCCTCGCTCCTGACTATACCCACGAGAACATCAGTTGCATTTATGTCACACTCTGAGAGCTCGTCCTCTTCCCGCTCTCCGAGAATCGCATACTCTTCCGTATACAATCCGTCCATACCATTTTCTCCTCCCGAAGCATCGCACCGCGCGACCTTTCCCGACATTTTTCAGCTTTTTTATAAATGATAGCACAAAAAAGGACGCAAGTCAACATTTTTACTTTATTAATAATTAAGTAGCAAAAAATACACCTTTGACTATTGACAAAGAGAATTGAATATATTATAATAAGCATGATAAACAAATAATTATCGGCAAAGCAGTCGAAAGGCTGTGACGCAAAGCTATAGGGGCTTGATGAGCCAGCCAGTTGCATTTTCTGTGACGGGCTGGCTCTTTTTTGCATGTCCGTTATAGTGCAAAGGAGTATACATGAAAGAACAAAGCAAGATGGGGCGCAGAACTTTTCTCTCGCTCCGGGTTGCGATAGCTGTATTTCTTCTCCTCGCCATTGCGGCGTCGGGAGTTGTTTTCCTGCGCTCATTTGTCCGCGGGAACGGTGATATAAATTCAGGCAATATTGATAACGACAAGATCACGCTCGATATAACCGAGCTCGTCTCCGGAAAATCCGTCACATCGTCACAAAGGAGTTTTACGCTTGATAAAACAGACAGCGAGGTCTCGTTCTCTCTCAATATGAGCAACAAAACCTCAACCAACCTTATTCATTCGATATCATTAGCCGTAAAATCTCTAACTGTCGACGGCACGGTAGTAAGTACACTCGGCGACCTTGCAATGACCGTAAAGAGTTCCGTTCTGGTCTACTATGACGGTGAATACGCCGGGACACTCGCAAATCTCACAGAAGCCGGAACATACAACTTTCCCGAAAAACATGCGCTCCCCGCAGGTAACAACGACGCACACACTGTATCTTTACGTCTCCATACCGCGGCAGAGGCATACGCCGGCTCAAAATTCACACTCGCGATAACAGACACGGCACTAAATGCGGATGCGCGTGACTATATATTTGTCAGTACGGAGGAGGAATTTTCCCATGCCGCAGATGATATAAGCTCCGGTATTCTGACCCCCGGAAACAGCGGCACAGGCAATCCGCGTATAGTGATTACATCTTCCTTTGCTCTCACGAAGAACTACACCTTCAAAAATCCCGTGATAATAGACCTCTACGGATACTCCGTTTCCGGGAGCGGGAGTATTACATTCTTGTCCGACGGTGTGATAACATCCTCAAAGCACTTTACTTCACTCCCGACATTCGGCGGCAGTATTATTCTCGATTCTGCCGACTCGGCGCTCGATATATCCGGGCTCTCGCTTTCCGACGGGACGGACGCATCATCGACCTACTCCTCCGCCGTAACCGTACGGAGCTACTCACCGGACAAGGTCCGCGCGCTACTCGCCGGAAAAATTGAAAAAATTATAGGGCGCGGAATAAATCAGGGGACATCTGCAGACGCGCTTTCGTCCCTCTCATTCTATCTCGGTAATGCAATAACATTGGCTGCGCCAGACCTCACTCTCTCCGGTTCTGTCATAAAGGCGCCCGCGCGCGACGCGACACTTCCCTCTTTCCTGACTCTTCATATTGACGGCGCAGAGGACTTTGTTTACTCCTTCAAAATCTTCGGCAACGACGACGAAACCGTGCTTGAGTCTCTCCGCGCCGGCGCCCTCGCGCATCTTGAAGAGCTTAACGGCAAGCTCGACAGTATAACCTCCGATCTCTTCCTCCCGACATCGGTGAGAAAATACGGCGCGGTTATCGAATGGATAAGCGACGCACCGGACGCAATGTCCGATGACGGGCGTATACAGAGCGGCGCAGAGGACGGACAGGAGGTCGGACTTTATGCAAAGGTGCGTATTAACGAAAAGCTCTACACGCTGAAATACACATTCCATGTATCCACCATAAATAACGAGCTCCGTTTCTCAAACTTCATAGCACAGCTCAGCCCACTGACGCTCAAAGAGGTCTGGAAGGGCGACACATCCACGACGAGTGACGATTTTCTGAAATCTCATCAGTTCCTCCCTGTCGGCGTCCAGTCCTCAAAATACCATTATACAAAGGCTTTCACGTCTCCGGATACTACCCTCACCACGGCAAAGCTCGAGTGGGAGGGATATGAAGACATCGGGCTCGAGGAGCTTATCTATTCACAGGACGCTACCTACAACTATATCTCCGTCTACACAAACAGCGATGGCGAGCAGGCGGTGCTTCTCAATACCCCTGTATTCAGTTCATTCGCGCAGATAAACCTTACCGCAAGGTTCACGGGTGATGACGAGGTCTACACCTCTCCCGTGAATATAATAATCGAAACCGGAAACTATAAGGAGCTTCTCGATGAGGTTTTCAACTATGTACAGAAGCAGTATAACGGCATCGACATATACAAGAACATTGTACGCTCCCGTATAAGCGACGGGATTATTGCCGAAAGCGGCGATTTCGGCGCCGATGTCATATACAGTCTCTCTTCCTCAAGCCTAAGCTCTACCAAGTACTCCATAACCTTTGATACATCTGTGTCGGGCGGGATCTTCTCCGCGACGGATACAAGGCTCTCGCTGAATTACAACGGCGTAAGCTGTCCGGCATACGCCCCGCTCGATTCCCCGGACGGGTACGGAGACGACGCTGTAGCCGGCGACGGGTATTACATAAAGGTCACAACCTCGCGCGGAGCATACTATGTGTCCGCGAAGGACGCCGGGGTCACCGTAACCCCTGACGGAGACGAGGTTATAGACGGAACCGGAAAGTATTTCTACCATGTTATTTCCGAATACAGGATTTCGGTTGACATGTCGAAGGCATCGTCTGTTGAATCCCGCGTACCGATAAATGTGACCGTGAAATACACGAGCACACCGACGGTCGAGGACACGCGCTCGCTCTATGTGACAGTCCCCGCGATTATCCGCCCGGACGATTCCGGTTTCTCAAATTACAGCGTGTTCAGCACCGTAAAATATCAGCTCATGCGGCACCTTCCTACAGAGGAGAAGGTCGGATTTGACTCTGCCTTTGAAACTGTAACCGACGGAATCAGAAACAACACACCCGCCTACATTCTTGTTAAAGACATTGAGCGGTGCTCCGGGAACGGCGGCGCATGGTACTCCGGAATTTATGACGGCGAGGAGCTGACAATAAACCACGGTGAGGTGATGGACAGCCTGCGCCTGTATGTAAAGCGGGCAAGCTCCGGCGTAAATGCCGACGATGTAGCGGTATATGATTTTCTCAGGCTTATAGAGTGGGCTACCGGCTCGGAGCGCGTTACGGCGGATGAATACCTCGTCGGTACCTACTCCGGGATGTCTCTCTCGACGACTACCTCAGACGGAAAGCAGTATCTTAATCCGGACGAGCTCTCGGTAATAAAGTCGTTCTATCAGAGTATTACCGGTGTAAGTGACGCAGAGTGGAACACTCTTCTCTCCTCCGTCTCTACCACTCCCACCGCAAACGGAGTCCCGAGCAGAGTTATATCAGACCCCGACGCACTCAATTCCGTGGCAATGTCACTCTCAGGTACGAACGGTACGACATATTTCAAGTATACCGAGCTTCTGCGTTGGGCGCTTAATGAGCAGGATTTCCCGAAATCAGCTTTCTTTGACAGTTCGTACCCTATCGGGAATCCTCCGAACGGCGGTTCACTGACTTTTGGTCAAAGATATACAACCGCAAATGGCAACAGTTTTGAATTTATAAAAACCAACACACAGTGGAACTCAAATTCGCTCCAGTCCGGTTACTTCAATGAAGACAATACCGAGTATATAAGCGAGCGTGAGGAAGTCGTGCTTTATGCGTTCTGGCAAAACAGCAATGCTCTTACAAGCTTCCGTAACGCTTTCATCTCTTATACCACTGTGCCGACATACCTTGAAGAGAACGCAGTCTCTGAATTTGTAACAAGGCTGTATGCGGCGCTCGGATATCCGAAGGCATACACCGCGCAGTATGTTGAATACGACGGTAACAAATATCCGGCGATAACATCTGCAGACGGCTCCCTCACCGCGCTCACACACTTTACAAATCTCACAAAGCTTGCTATCGTCGGAGAGTACAGCCAGTCCGAAAGCGAATTTACCGCAGGACTTCCCGCGTTTCTCCACACAGGCTCACTGACAAAGACCTTCAACCGTATATCCGGCTCACAGATAGCGGGAAAGCTTAAAGAGCTCACGATGTACAACTGCGCGTCCGGTTATGTAACATTCAGCCCGGACGGACTCTCGGAGATGACATCCCTCTCACACCTTGACCTCGGTATGAACTACGGTCTGAAATCGGTCGGCACCGTGCTTAATGCAAATTACAAATCTCTGTCCTACCTCGATGTCTCGGGAGCAGGCGCTTCTGATAAGTATAAGGAGTACCCGCTCGCAGTTCTTTCAATGAATGTCGGGAAGGTGTACTATTCTCCGGATAACCGTATGAGCGGACGGCACGCGGAAAAGGTCCTGCTCACGAGGACGGAGACATCAGAAATACTGGCATACCTGAAGGAGCTCTCGACAATAGACGGTCAGTATGTTCAGCTTCAGAAATCCATTATCGGTACCGGCGAAGCGAGCAATGTATTCTGGCAGCTCGACTCCGGAAACAAGATCTACGATAACATCGTGACAGCCACCGGATTTTTCGACTCATACAACACAGCAACAGCCACCACCGAAATGATAGGACAACTGACAAATTACTTCTATTGCAACTCCTCCGCCCCCATGACGCTGAACGGCGAAACGCTCCAGCCCGGATATCTCTACCCCATAAAGCTGGGCTCTGATGGTTCCGTATCACTCGACAGTGCGAACGGAGTTAAAATGGACAGAGTGACAGACACGCCGGATTTCACATATCCGTCAGTCACATGGGATAATATAAAATATTCTCTCACGCTGACAAAGACCGACGAGACAAAAAATGAAGGAACAAGGACAAGCCTGTTTTCCGGCGGTACACAAAGCTACTATCTTCGTACATCAAATGGAACTAATATCGCCGTCAACGGTATTTCTCAATTTACGGGTGTTTACCGTATTCCGACCGACATCACAACTACATACACATTTGAATACACAGGTTCACAGGATTCGGTCTCCTCACTGATAGCATACCTTGCAACCGCCGGTCATACCGTCGGAGAGGTTGAAAAATTCAACTATACGGTAACTCATAGCGGAACTCTTACCGGCAGCGTTACTATTACGAGCTCACAAAATCACTACTATGCTCAAAGCGCTTCATCAACCGTAGATATAACAGAAAGTATCGGCAATGCCACAACCTTATACCGTGTTTCTACTCGGGGCAACTCCACAACTTATACGGTTAATGCTGCATTGTCCGCATCAGCTGTATACACATACGACGGCACGGACTACACAGTTTCGTCGCTCACAGATTTAAGCGTCGATGCAATTGTAGCTGCACTTCCCGAAGAGCTTGAAACCGTAATGAAAAATAATATGGTATTCGGTGATTCCTACACATCATCTTCGGAAACCTACATTTCATCTGTCAGAGAAATAACGGATTCAACCAGTCTTGCCTCCGAGATGTTGCGCCTTTCGGATATTGCTGCCGGAAAGCAACCGGAAAGCGTATATCTTTATACCGGCGCAGACGGTTCCGATTATTATATTGAAAACGGAAACCCGACATCCTGCTCATTCACGCGCAACCGTTTCTATCGTCTCGCGTTCTCCGGGAACAAGTTGACATGGGTGGACACGGAGTTGACCTATTCAGCGACCGCCACCGGCGTCACAATGGAGAGCATACTCGCCGAGGCAAACGCCATAAAAGATGACCCGCGGCGCGGCAACTATCTCGGCATGTATGTATATTACAGTGGCACGCTCACCGTCACGGTGAACGGACATGCATACACACCGGGGTGTGTATACCGCATTATATGGAATGATGACGGCACGGCATTTACCTACGATGACGCGAACGGCGGAAAGAGAATCTGCCAACAGGTGAACGCCAGCGAATTTCAGAATCTGCCGCTGAATGCCACCGAAACCGGAGGCATATACTACCTCACCAAAGGTACTAACTTCTACGCAGGAAACAAGTTCTATGTCATGACGCGCGGCGAATACGGCTATTACTATCTCAGCAGATTTACCGACGCTATCCCTCTCCTCGGCATAGACGAGAGTGGAACCGCATCCGGCGCATACCGGATAAAGAACGACAGGCTGTACATCACAAGCAGTCAGGACTATTCCGGAACCGGTGGCAGTGTCTACGCAGATATAACCGCGGTTGTCATTATAGACGGCGCAGAATATAAGCGCATATTCCGTGTATACCTTGTCGGATAAGCAAATACATGAAAGGAACAAACGGTCGGAGACCGAAAAGATGAAAAGAAAAACAAAAATCATTTCAGCGGCGGCATTGATTGTCCTCTTGCTCGCGTTTTCGATAGCCGCATATGCATATTTCTCCGTTACGCGGGACAGCGAGCCGGATATAGAAATCGACCCGACCGTTAACACAATTACGGTCTCCGATTTTTCTGAGCTGTTCGCGGCGACGCAGGCAGAAACCTACAACGACTCCTCCGCCGTCGCGGGAACCGGAGGGAAATCGCGGAAAACAGTAAAGCTCGCGGCAGATATAACGCTCCCGCGGGATCTTGAGATAACCGCGGATGTACATCTCTCGCTCGCCGGGCATACACTCTACCTCGGCGGGCACACGCTGACCGTACGGCACAGCTATTCCGGCTCAATAGTCATATCAGACGGGCGGTTTATAGTTGACGGAGACGCAGACGGCGGTATATACGCAGACACACCGAGGGCAGCCGTATTCTTTGACGGCATTGAAATCGGTGCGCTCGATAACGGCAGTTTCTCTTCCCTCCCGGAAAGGCTTCATATCCTCTCGGCAGACCCGACATTTATCGCATATAATTTCTTCCGCAGTGTTGCAGGATCTCTTGCCGATATGACAAATGTACTTACGGCACGGGACAACTACACCGCGGTGTCCGCAAAAACCGAATTTACATCTTCGGACTTTTTCCGCCATTACATGGATGACTGCGACACACACGGCGCACTCCCCTGCTCTTATCTGTTCACAGATGCCGACTTACCTCTCTCATACCTCGGCTATCCGGGTGTAACGGTCGCATATTCCGCCGACGGCAATGTGGTGACAAAAGACGGAAAACTCACCGGGAACGCCGGCGAAGGCAGTATCACGGTTACAGTAACCGCAGGGGACGCCGGTACGGAATATACCTGTGTTTTCCCTCTCCATGTGCCTGACATCTCGACCGTGGCAGCGCAGTCATCCGCGATGTGTGCGGTAATAACCCGCCACCTCTCCCGCTACTGGGGCGAGACGGAAATTGACGGCGCAACTATCAACACCTACATAATAAACCGCGATTGTTACCTCCCCGTATCATTCCAGTTCACGGATCTCACCGTCGTCTATACTTCATACGACGAGACCGGAGCCACAGTATTCACTTCTCCGGAGTCACCGGGCACAGAGACAATACTCTTTACACCGACAACATCAACTGTTAAGCTGACCGCCACCGTGAAAAATTCCGGCACCACCGTATCAGAGGTTTCCTTTGATATTGTAAGTTCCAACACCGCGACGGTAAAAAGCGCCGTCACAATAGCAAACGACCTCACAAAAAAATGGTACGGTACGGCAATAGATGTAAAAACCGACGGCAACGGATATACATACAGCGGAAACACCGCAACATCCGGCATGCTCGGTTATCTCCCGCTATACAATCTCTCCTACTATGAAACATATGACGACGGGACATATGCGAAGGCATATCCCGGAGTAAAAAGCATACGCTACTCCGTCGTATACGGTGATGCCGCGCAGGAGTACTACTCAATATCTGACGCGGTCGGTGACGAGATGTGGCAGCGTTTTTCCGTCTCCACAGGAAAACCGGAGAATGACGCCGGAGCGGTCTATCTTAACAT
>CALDMI010000110.1 GCA_937914815.1 uncultured Clostridia bacterium | reverse complement strand
TATCTGATCGAACATCTCATTCTTCGTTGCGCCCATCTTATCCTCAATAGGAACACTGACGGTAACACCGCCCGCGCTTCCCGCCGGGATTATGGTGATGTGCTTTACAGGGTCTGTATGAGTACAGAAATAGGAAGCCCCCGCGTGACCCGCCTCATGGTAAGCACACAGCTTGTTATCTGCCGGGCGGCGGACCTTGTTTTTCTTCTGGGGACCGAGGAGCATCTTCATGTAAGAGCCCTCGATATCTTCCATTCCGATGAGAGATTTTCCGAGCTTCGCGGCACGGAGCGCCGCCTCGTTCATAAGATTTGCAAGGTCAGCACCGGTGAAGCCTATTGTGGTCTGCGCTATCTTGCGAAGGTCGACGGTCTCCTCGAGAGGCTTATTACGGCAATGTACCTTAAGAATAGCCTCGCGCCCGTTCATGTCGGGATAATTTACGGTGACACGCCTGTCAAAACGCCCGGGACGGAGAAGCGCGGGGTCAAGTATATCCGGGCGGTTTGTCGCCGCAATGACGATTACTCCGGAATTCGTTCCGAAACCGTCCATCTCCACAAGCAACTGGTTGAGCGTCTGCTCACGCTCGTCATGTCCGCCGCCGAGTCCGGCACCGCGGTGTCTTCCGACCGCGTCTATCTCATCGATGAAAATAATGCTTGAGCCGGCTTTTCTCGCGCTGTCGAACAGGTCGCGCACTCTTGAAGCGCCGACACCGACATACATCTCAACAAAATCAGAGCCGGAGATTGAGAAAAACGGCACTCCCGCCTCACCGGCAACCGCCTTTGCAAGGAGAGTTTTTCCCGTTCCGGGAGGTCCGACAAGAAGAATACCGCGCGGAATACGCGCGCCGAGCTTCACGAATTTCTGAGGATTTTTCAAAAATTCCACAACCTCTTCGAGCTCCGCCTTCTCCTCGTCTGCACCTGCAACATCGGCGAATTTTACGGCATCCTTATCGTTTACAGAAACCTTTGCTTTGGATTTTGCAAAAGAGTTCATCTTTCCGCCGGGGCCGCCGAGCGACTGCATGCGGAACATAAAGAACGCACTGACGCCGAGTACTACAACTATGAAAATTATATACGGAAGGTATGTCTGATACCATGGGGTCTCACCCCGCGCCTCGTAATTATAGGTCTTGAGATTGGTATTACCGCTCTTGTACCGCTCTTCCGCCATTGTATTTATGTCTTCAAGCTGAAAGCTGTAGCCAACATTATAGACATGCGTCTCATATGTCAGGTTACCCGAGGAATCAGTCAGCGGTTTTGCATTGCCGTTCTCGTCAAGGACGAGATTTCCGTTGCTGTCCCGCTCCGCCTTTATTGTTTTCAGGGTAAGCTTCAGATTCTTATCGACCTTGAATGTGACTATAAGATCCTTGTCGAACAGCTCGACTATATCGCTGTATTTTATGTCCTCTGACTTTTGCATACTCTGCGAGAACACAGAGAGAGTTATTATTATGCCCACGATAAGAACAATGAGCAGAATAACGCTCTTTACATTCGACTTCATTGAGTGATTTCCAAACCTTTCATGAAAATGTTTTTAGAGGGTGATGCTCCTCCGTTACAGCTCTTTTCCGTGTCTCGAGCGGATAAACTCGGCTATTCCCTCCGGCGCATCGGCGAAAATCATGCGTACCGGAAGTTCAGTGCCGGCAGAGCGTTCTCTGTCCTGTCTCACACCGAAGCCTGGAACCCAGAGAATCCCTTTTCCGTCGCAGAGAACCGGTAATCTGTCCCGTAGCTCTGCAGGAATAGCGTTATCGCACAT
>CALDMI010000109.1 GCA_937914815.1 uncultured Clostridia bacterium | reverse complement strand
TTTCGGTCTTGAAAAACGCTGTCAGCGCGGCGATGAGAAACAGCATCGGAAAGTTGCCTAGCACCATGAGGATATTCACAGATACCAGTTTTCCGAAATTGTTGCCCAATGTGAAGAAAAACCTCCGGAACCCCGTGTCCTTTGACAGATCTTCGGTTTTGCTTATTCCTTTTCCGACTCTTTGCGTGTCAAAAAGTCGGAATTTCTTTTTTTCTTTATTTTCTTTCATTTTTTCTCCGTATCTCGATTCGGATAACTTACAGGATAGAGTATAACACATTTTCCCGCGTATTGCAAGATCATTGAAAAAGTTTACTATTTCAGTGCATTATGCTGGTTATCGCGCCGCTTTGAGGTATAAGCGTAATATCCCTGAATATATTTTGTAGTATCAGGAGGATATTTGATATGAAAAAACAGTTTCTCAGAATAATATCGTTTTTCGTGATGCTGATTATGTGTCTCGGTACCGGATTGTCGGTATTTGCGGAAAATGGGCAAAATGGTGTGGCAGAATATTCAGGGACGGAAAGCATACCGACCTCCGGCAGCGAGGATTATACAGGTGCGGATACTCCGGAGTTCACGGTGTCGGCAAAGGCGGCATATCTCTGCGAGGCGACGAGCGGGCGCGTCATATTTTCGCAGAATGAGGATGAACAACTGATACCGGCATCGGTGACAAAGGTCATGACGCTGCTCCTTGTCATGGAAGCAATCGAAGCCGGTAATTTATCGCTCGATACAAAGGTGTCCGTGAGCGCGTACGCCGCGTCTATGGGCGGGAGCCAGGTGTTTCTTAAAGAGGGCGAGGAGCTGACGCTTGAGGAAATGCTGAAATGCGCGGTCATAGCGAGTGCAAACGATGCTTCGGTGGCGCTTGCAGAATTCGTTGCCGGGAGCGAGAGTGTATTCGTCGCCCGTATGAATGAACGCGCAAAGGAGCTCGGAATGGAGAATACTAATTTTGAAAATGTTACCGGGCTCGACGACACTACGGAAAATCACTATACATCTGCCGAGGACATAGCTATCATGTCGCGGGAGCTTCTTAAACACAAAAAAATCACCGAATATTCTTCGCTCTGGCAGGACTCAATACGCGACGGTCAGTTCGTGCTTACTAACACAAACCGCCTTGTCAGATTTTATTCGGGGTGCGACGGGCTGAAAACAGGCTCGACGGCAAAGGCAGGCTATTGCGTCAGTGCGACGGCAGAGCGGGACGGCATGCGCCTTATAGCCGTTGTCATGGGCGCCGATACGCGCGACGAAAGAAATAAGATAGCGCGCGAGCTTCTCGATTACGGATTTTCCGGTTACGCGCTTTATACATCCCCGGAGTCGAGCGGAGGCTCCGTAGCCGTCCGCGGTGGCATAAAAGACAGCTGTTTACTTGTGAAAAACGGATTTTCCGCTATAGTTCCGCGCGCCGATAAAGGTAAGGTCGAGGTAAAGTATACGGTTGAAGAGTATGCGGCTTCTCCGGTTCATAAGGGCGACAAGCTCGGAAAAGCCGAATATTTCATAGGAGATACGAAGCTCGGCGAATCGGATATAGTTGCGGCGGAGGATGTTCTCCGCATGGAATTTTCCGAGATGTGGCTCCGGATGTTGCGGCGTGTAATAAGCGGAAAATAAAGTTGCTTTTAATTCGGCGAAAAGCACTTTTTCCTCTTGCAATATCCGTCGTTTTGGGCTATAATATCCTTGACGAATGCGATCAGGAGGGAACACATATGTCGCTGAATATAAAAGAAACATTCATAAAGAATTTTGTGTCTGATGGAGAAATAGACTGTATAGAGAGAGAGGCGTCCTCTGCCTTTGACCTTGTCAAGAGCGGGAATGGCGCAGGAGCGGATTTTCTCGGCTGGGTCGATCTCCCGGTAAACTATGATAAAGAAGAGTT
>CALDMI010000108.1 GCA_937914815.1 uncultured Clostridia bacterium | reverse complement strand
TCACCCCGGGTGAGACCCCGTATGAGAACGCCCAGTTCCTCCTCTTCCTCGTCGCGGTGATAAAGGCTGTCGACGACTATCAGGACCTTCTCCGTCTCTCGGTCGCCACGGCGGGGAATGACCACCGCCTCGGCGCAAATGAGGCGCCGCCCGCCGTTGTCTCCATGTTCCTCGGCGAGGAGCTCACTGCAGTTCTTGACGCGATAGAGAACGATAAGCCGTACAGTGCCGCGGAAAAGACCGTCATGCGCCTCGGCGTCCATGTAATCCCGAAGTTCACGAGGGACACGACCGACAGAAACCGTACATCCCCCTTTGCCTTTACCGGAAATAAGTTTGAGTTCCGTATGCTCGGCTCCTCGAACAGCATTGCCTGCGCTAATATAATGCTGAACGCCGCGGTAGCCGACACCCTTGCGCAGTTTGCCGATAAACTCACCGGCGCCGAGAATTTTGAGGGGACGCTCCATGACCTCATCCGCGACACCGTAAAAGAGCATAAGCGCATAATCTTCAACGGAAACGGATATGACGACGCATGGATAAAGGAGGCTACCGAGGTTCGCGGGCTGCTCAACCTGCGCACGACTCCGGACGCGCTCCGCACTCTCCTCTGGCAGAAGAATATCGACATGCTGACAAGGCAGAAGGTCTTCAGCCTCCCGGAGCTCCGCTCGAGATACGAGATAACCCTTGAAAACTACTGTAAGACCGTGAATATCGAGGCGCTGACCATGCTTGACATGGTTCACCATGAGATACTCCCGGCGATAGAGAAGTACATGTCCGCGATAGCCTCGACCGCCGCCCTGAAGGCACAGGCTGTTCCGGGAATATCCTGTAAGTACGAGACGGCGACCGTAAAACGCCTGACCTCCCTTGCCGAGGGGGCAGACTCCGCGGCAGAGAAGCTCGCCGCCGCGGTAGCTGATTACCGCGCGATAACCGACATCACCGCCGCGGCGGAGAGCATACGCGACGGAGTTATCCCGGCTATGGACGCGCTCCGCAAGGTGTGTGACGAGGCGGAGACAATTGTCGGCGAGGAGTACTGGTGCTTCCCGACCTATGAAAAGCTGCTTTTCAGCGTGAGATAACGGAATTTTGACCTTGACTTTACCGCGGGACTCTGCTATAATAATCACAACAAAAGAATAAATACCTGCCACCGGGCAGAGGAATGTAAAAGCATTCATGTACTTATCGTTAGGTCTTTGAAGATAAGTATATGGGTGCTTTTTTTCGGAGGTTTATATGAAAAAACTGAAATCGGCAATAAAATATTTTTCGCCGGGAGAGCTCGTTCTGTGGGGACTTTCAGTAGTCCTGATTGTCGCGTCGTTCTGCATATTCGACAGAGCGGGATATCTGACGCTCGCCGCCTCACTTATAGGCGTGACGTCCCTGACCTTCAATGCAAAGGGCAATCCGATAGGGCAGGTTCTGACAATTGTTTTCAGCCTGATTTACGGCTATATTTCTCTGACCTTTACATATTACGGCGAGATGCTGACCTATCTATGTATGACGATGCCGATGGCGGTGATCGCCCTCATCTCATGGCTGAGAAATCCCTATAACGGGAACAGATCGGAGGTAAAGGTAAACCGCCTCGGAAAGCATGAGCTCATATTCATGTGGCTCGCCACGGCTGTGGTAACTCTGATTTTCTACTTTGTCCTCGCGGCTTTTGGCACGAAAAACATAATTCCGAGCACAATATCGGTGACGACGAGCTTTCTTGCCGTCTATCTCACATTCAGGAGGAGCCCCTTTTACGCGATAGGCTACGCGGCAAACGATATAGTGCTTATAATACTCTGGACACTGGCGGCGAGGGAGGATATATCCTACCTCTCGGTGATTGTCTGCTTCGTCGCATTCCTCGCAAACGATATATACGGCTTTATAAATTGGCGGAGAATGGAGAAAAGACAGGCGGAGACCGCCTGAAGCCCGCCGCGAACCGCGGCAGGGCAGCACACCGTGGCAGACTGCCGCTCACGAAAGATTAATAAAACCGAAACTCAGAAAAAGAAAAGGCGCGGCAATACGCCGCGCCGGACATCACCGCGCACCCCCGGAATTTTCCCGGTGGTACGCGGTGATGTTTTTTTATCAGAACAGATTGTCTCTTCCTATATAGAGGTCGCGTTTCTCCTCCTCGGACAGCTCTTCTATATCCTTGCCGAGGCGCATCTCCGTCCACGCCCGGTTCGGTACCGGGGGATTATATGGTGGGAGTTGAACGTCAGCCATCTCCGCCGCCGGGAACTCCATGTGGTTTACAGGCGGAAAGTCCGGTGTCGCGGGCTTCACCGCGGGTATCTCGGGGACGGTTCTTTTTCGTCCGTCTTTATCGTTTTTCTTGCCCATAACGGAAAAATCCTTTCATAAAATATGATGTATCGGTAGTTTTCCCGATACTTTCCGATTTATTCCGCGGGCAAAATATGAATTCCGGGCGAGCGAAAAAAGAAAATAGAAAAAGAAAAAAGTGAATTGTCAAGTAAAAGAAAACGCGGGGCGACATGATGTGTCGCCCCGCCATCCGGTAGATTCCGGATTTCGGAATTATTTCGCCGCGTCAGCCTTCTTGGCAACGACCTCGACGCCCTTGTAGTAGCCACAGCTCTTGCATACGCGGTAAGCGAGATTGACCTCGCCGCACTGCGGGCACTTAACAAGATTTGTCGGAGCCTCGAGCTTCCAGACGCTGGAGCGTCTCTTCATCTTTCTCGCATGCGAAACTTTCTTCTTCGGTACTGCCATTTTATTTCCTCCTGTGAGCCTGCTTTACGCATTCTCTTAAGTGTAATGTTTTTTCGTTTTTATTGCTTTTCCGTCTCTTCATCGGTCGCCGCCTTTTCCTCTTCCTCCGCTTTCATTTTCGCGAGGAGCTTTTCAAGAGGGGCGAGCCGCGGGTCGCGCTCCTTTTCGGGACAGCCGCACGGACCGTCATTGAGGTTCTTGCCGCATCTCGGGCATAACCCCTTGCAGTCCTCGGAGCAGAGCACCCGCATGGGGAACTCGGCGGCGAGCTGTTCGCGCAGGTTTTCGTCGAGGTCGATAAACCCGTCCTCAACTATCGCATAGTCGTCAAGCCTGTATTCGTCAAGATCTCCGAGCTCGGATTTCGGTGCAACGGTTTTCTCAAGGTCAAGTTTGAATTCGCCGCGGACAGGGCGAAGACACCTCGCGCAGGCGGTTTCGTATTCCGCCGAGAGCGAGAGCCGCATACGCATATAGCCCGCAGTGTTGGTAATATCGCCCGTAACCTTCATGGGAGAAGGAAAACCGACGCCGTCAATCAGACCGGCAGGATCCCCGGAGACCGTGGTATCAAGCGGTATTTCGTAATCTATCTTCATCAGGCGATCGCCCGCGAGAAGTGACCGTATATCCAGCTTCACACCCTACCTCCGTACCGCCTCTCCGGCGGCATTTTCTTCCTTTGGGCATAGTTTAGGCTATGGTCCCATAGTCAGACAATTTATTATACAATCCTTTTTCATCTTTGTCAAGTGCTTTTTAAGCTTTTTCGGGAAAAACCCTGTAGTGCTCCGATTGCTGTGAGATTGAAAATTAAAAAATAAAAAAATAAACCCAAAAAGGTTGACAAATTTAATCTGCTGTGGTAAACTATAGGCAAGATGAGAAAGGAGTGTATTGTCATGATTACGAGCGTTGGTAAATTTTTACGGAAACTCAGAATAGATAACGGAGAAATATTGCGCGATATGGCACAGGTGCTTAAAGTATCGCCTGCATTTCTGTCGGCGGTTGAAAACGGGAAAAAGAAGGTACCGGATGCGTGGCTTTCAAAACTAAAGGGAGCGTATTCCTTGACCGAAGGGCAAATGCAGGAGTTGCAAAATGCCATTATGGAGTCAAGCGACATGGTCGAATTGAATATCAAAAATGCATCAGCCGGAACTCGCAGGTTTGCGCT
>CALDMI010000107.1 GCA_937914815.1 uncultured Clostridia bacterium | reverse complement strand
AACCGGTGAAGAACACCAAGAAGCTGCGGCAGAGCCCGCGCCGCCGGAATACCGGTATGTCGGCGAGGCGTTCGACTGCTATGTGATAGTCGAGTATCAGGGAGATCTTCTCCTGATAGACAAGCACGCCGCGCATGAAAGAATAATATTCGAGGAGCTGAAAGCCTCTCGCGCGCGTGACCACCGCGTGGCATCACAGGCGCTGCTCATTCCGTCCGAGGCTCAGCTGACGGCGGAGGAGATGTCCGCGGCTGTCGACTTCGGCGACGACCTGCGGAGCGTCGGATTTGAGTTCTCGCTCTCCGACCGCCGCGCGAAAATAACCGCTATCCCGGACGCAATATCGACTCAAGATGCCGAGGGGCTCTTTGTCACGATGTGTGACGAAATGGCGGGTGGACGCGGCACCGCCGCATCTACCGAGAGCCTCCGGCGCGAGCGTGCGCTCTATCAGGTAGCCTGCAAGGCGGCGATAAAGGGCGGCAGGCACTATGATATATCGGTAATACAGTGGCTTGTGGCAAAGCTTCTGTCTATCCCGGATATAACCGTCTGTCCGCACGGTCGCCCGGTGGCGTACAGGATACGAAAGAATGAACTTGACCGTTGGTTTGACAGGTTGAGATAAACGGAGAAGAAAATGCAGAACAGCAAATTCACACTTATAAAAAAAGAGGGGAGCGCCCGCCGCGGCAGATTTGAGACACCGCACGGAGTGATAGAGACTCCCGTATTCATGAATGTCGGTACCTCCGCCGCGATAAAGGGCGGCGTCTCGACTGAGGACCTTAGGGAGGTGAAGTGTCAGGTCGAGCTCTCGAATACCTATCATCTTCATGTCCGCCCCGGCGACGATGTAATATATAAGCTCGGCGGTCTCCATAAATTCTTCAACTGGGACAGACCGATACTTACAGACTCCGGCGGATTTCAGGTGTTCTCGCTTGCAAAGCTCAGAAAGATTTCCGAGCGCGGGGTGGAGTTCAATTCGCATGTGGACGGTAAGCGTATATTCATGGGACCGGAGGAGTCGATACGTATTCAGTCGCACCTCGGCTCGACAATCGCCATGGCGTTTGACGAGTGTATAGAGAACCCCTCGCCGTATAACTATGTGAAGGCGTCCGAGGAGCGGACGGTACGCTGGCTCCGCCGCTGTCGCGATGAGCTCGACCGCCTGAACGGAGAGGCGGGAACCGTGAACCCCCGTCAGCTTCTCTTCGGTATAAATCAGGGCGGAACATATGAGGACCTCCGTAT
>CALDMI010000106.1 GCA_937914815.1 uncultured Clostridia bacterium | reverse complement strand
TGATATGGAGATAAGACTCGGCGCCGGGGCATTCGTCTGCGGCGAGGAAACCGCACTCATGACCTCTATCGAGGGCAACCGCGGAGAGCCGAGACCGAGACCGCCCTACCCCGCGGTCAAGGGACTTTTCAACTCCCCAACAGTTGAAAACAATGTTGAGACATTCGCAAATGTTCCGCAGATAATTCTCCGCGGTGCCGAATGGTTCGCTTCCATGGGTACCGAAAAATCCAAGGGCACAAAGGTCTTTGCCCTCGGAGGAAAGATAAAGCACACCGGACTTGTCGAGATACCGATGGGCACGACGCTCGATGAGATAATCAACGAGATAGGCGGCGGTATACCGAACGGAAAGAAATTCAAGGCAGCACAGACCGGCGGTCCCTCCGGCGGGTGTATCCCCGCGAGCCTCATAAATACCGAGGTCGACTACGACAACCTCGTATCCCTCGGCTGTATGATGGGCTCCGGCGGACTTATCGTCATGGACGAGGACACATGTATGGTCGACATGGCGAAGTTCTTCCTTGAGTTCACGGTTGACGAGTCCTGCGGCAAATGCACGCCCTGCCGCGTCGGAACACGGAGACTCCTTGAGCTCCTCACAAAGATAACGAACGGCGACGGAACCCTCGAGGACCTCGACAGGCTCGAGGAACTCTGCCACTACATAAAGGCAAACTCCCTCTGCGGTCTCGGACAGACGGCGCCGAACCCGGTGCTCGCCACCCTGAAGTTCTTCCGCGACGAGTATGTCGCGCATGTCGTCGACAAGAAGTGCCCCGCCGGGGTCTGCAAGCACCTGCTCCGCTACTCTATCGACCGCGAAAAGTGCATAGGCTGCGGAAAGTGCGCAAGAAACTGCCCGATGGAGGCTATCCACAAGACCGACTATGTCGCTCCCGGACACAAGCTCCCCTCTTATGAGATTGACACCGCAAAGTGCGTTAAGTGCGGCGCATGTCTCTCCGGTTGCAAGTTCGGCGCTATATCAAAGGCTTAACGGAGGGTTGAATTATGGATATGATAAATGTAAAGGTAAACGGCATCACCGTTTCGGTGCCGAAGGGCGCAACTATTCTTGAGGCGGCACGCCGCGCAGGGGTCGAAATTCCGACGCTCTGCTTCATGAAGGAGAAAAACGAGATAGGCGCCTGCCGTATCTGCGTTGTCGAGGCTACCGGCGCGCGCGGTCTTGTCACCGCGTGTGTCTACCCCTGCACAGACGGTATGGAAATAAAGACGAACACGGAGAAGGTACGCGCCGCGAGACGCACCACTCTCGAGCTCATTCTTTCAACCCACGACAAGAACTGCCTCTCCTGTGTCCGCTCCACTAACTGCGAGCTCCAGAAGCTCTGCCTTGAATACGGGGTTGATTCTCACGCATTCGAGGGCTTCAAGCCGCATTACGAAATTGACTACTCTGCCCCGCACCTTGTACGCGACAACAACAAGTGCATACTCTGCCGCAGGTGCGTCGCCGCCTGCCGTGAGCAGTATGTTTCGGTAATAGGCGCAAACAACAGAGGCATCGACACCTGCATAGGTCAGGCGTTTGACATGCCGCTGAATGAAACGCCGTGTATCTCCTGCGGTCAGTGCACCGTCGTATGTCCTACCGGCGCGCTCGTCGAACGGGACGACACAGACAAGGTATGGGCGGCGCTCGCAGACCCGGCAAAGCATGTTGTGGTTCAGACTGCCCCCTCAATCCGCGCGACCCTCGGCGAATGCTTCGGCATGGAGATAGGCACGAATGTTGAGGGCAAGATGGTTGCCGCGCTCCGCCGTCTCGGCTTCGAAAAGGTATTTGACACCGACACAGCCGCCGACTTCACGATTGTCGAGGAAGCTACGGAGCTTCTCGAGCGCGTCAAGGACGGTGGGGTGCTCCCGATGATAACCTCCTGCTCTCCCGGATGGGTCAAGTTCTGCGAATACTACTACCCGGATATGCTCCCCCACCTCTCGAGCTGCAAGTCTCCTCAGCAGATGGGCGGCGCGCTCATAAAGACCTACTGGGCGGACAAGATGGGATATAATCCCGAGGATATATTCGTTGTTTCCATAATGCCCTGCACCGCCAAGAAATTCGAGGTCGGAAGAGACGACATGTCTGCCGCCGGAGAAGGAATTGCGGATGTCGACGTCGCGCTCACTACCCGTGAGCTTTCGCGCATGATAATGAGAGCCGGAATAAAGTTCACCGCTCTCCCCGACGAGGAATTTGACGCGCCCCTCGGCGCGGACACCGGAGCGGCTGTCATATTCGGCGCTACCGGAGGAGTCATGGAGGCGGCGCTCCGCACCGCGAATGATGTTCTCACCGGGCGCGACAATGAGTCGGTCGAGTTCCACGAGGTCAGAGGCACGGCGGGTATCAAGGAAGCAAGCTATGACATCGCGGGCAAAACGATAAAGGTATGTGTTGCCTCCGGTGCCGCGGCGGCAAAGGTCGTCATGGACAAAATAGCCTCCGGCAAGGCGGACTGGACCTTCGTCGAGATAATGGGCTGTCCGGGCGGATGCGTCAACGGCGGCGGTCAGCCGATACAGCCGCAGTATGTGCGCGACACGGTAGACCTTAAGAGCGTGCGTGCAAAGGCACTGTACGACCAGGACCGTGAGATGCCGCTCCGCAAGTCTCATAAGAACCCGGTTGTCACCGAGGTATATGCAAACTATTTCGGCGGCGGATACGGATGTGAGCGGGCGCATCATGCGCTTCACACATCGTATGTGGCACGGAAGAGATACATAAAGTAATTTCCGGGCGCCGGATATCCGGTAAGACCGAAAAAATCCATAGTTAACAGTAAGAGCCGTGCGGAGGGCAACCTTCGTGCGGCTTTTATTATTACTAACAAAGCGCCCTGCACCGCTTCATAGCGGTGCAGGGCGCTTTCCGTATTTCGGTTGCTTTTTATTTTTTCGGCGTGCCCTCGAGGTAATAGGTTGCCTCGGAATCTGCGGTCGAGAGCGCGAAGGCGAGCGGGAACATCTCAAAGGCGGCGGAGACATTTCTCTCGTCCTCGGTAGAAGAATATCCCATATGATAACGGATGGCGAAAGCCTCCTCTCTCGTCAGGCGCATGAAGCCGGAGATTATGTAGACGCTCTTCTCACCGTGTCCGTACGGGAGCTTATCGTCAAACTCAAAGGTATCTACCCTCTGCCAGACGCCCTTGTCGTCCTTGACATTGCGGAAGCCCTTTTTATAGACATCTATCTTGCAGAGGTCGTGAAGAAGGGCGGCTATCGCCACGGTCTCCTCGCTGTATGAAAAGCCGAGCTTTTCCTTGACATAAGGGGAGGCAAGGTA
>CALDMI010000105.1 GCA_937914815.1 uncultured Clostridia bacterium | reverse complement strand
TTCGCCGCACCACAGCCCCACCATGCCCTCTTCAGGCTTATGCCGAACTCCGCGCGGTGGCTCATGCGCCCGCGCTTGCGGTTAAGACTTGCAGTGCCGATAATCTCTCCGTTTACCTTGGCAATCAGCTGAATACTGTCATCCGACTCTGCCTGTGCCGAGAGATATTCCCGCTCGGCTCCCTCGTCGAGCGGCACCCCCTCCGGACCGAAGCTTAAGTTGTCGGTCTCCCCGCCGACAATCTTCAGATATTCAAGCAGAGGCACGGCGTCATCCGCCTGCGCGCGAACTATTTCAAAAGAAATGTGCTTCATATGTAATGTTTCCTTTACATTTATGCGGAATTTATCCGCATTTTCAATGCCGTCGGTTCAGTCCGCGACCCCCGCGAGAGACAGAAACTTTTTATCCGACTGAATACTCTGCGTCAGAAATCTGCCGTCGCGGAAGAGTGCATAGGTTGTGACCGGGGCGGGCACACTCTGCGCGGTCTCCTTATCCGTGATATGTATGACCTTCAGCGGAATACCGTGCTCTCTCGCCGTCTCCTGCACCCGCGGCACCCAATAATATGTAAACGGGCACTGGTCGGTGTAGTACAGAACAAAGCCGTCGCCCACCGTCCCCGGATGCTTTGCACACTTCTTGAATTTCGGCGGCGCGGCGTCCGGTGTGAGCGGCATGTACATGAGATTTATCCCGCAGTCGGATATGTCCGCGGTTCTGAAGCCCTTGTATTCAAGAAACTTCGGGTCTGCGAGAAATTCCCGCTTCCGCCCCTCGGCGCTGAGAATACAGATTCCCGCCTTTCCCTGCGCTGTCGCGTCGCGCACGCACTCGGCAAGCAGGTCGTTTGCATATCCGTGCCCTTTCATCGAGCCCGCGATCCACATACAGTTAATATAGAGCCAGCCGTCCGCCTCAATTGGTACCCACGCGTTCTCCGCGGGGATATATTCGATAAAGCATTTCCCGCGCTCCTCACTGCGGTAAAAAACGAGCCCCTCGTCAAACCTCTCTTTAAGCCACTCTTTCTTCGCAAGGCTCTGTTTTCCCGACATGGCACAGCAGATGTGCTCCCTGTCTATGTTTTCTTTTGTGATGTGTATGTAGTTCATTTGTTTTTTTGCTCCCAATCGTTTCTTTATTTATATTACTCCTTATTTTTTCGTTGAAGTATCGCGTCAAGAAATTCATCAACCGGACCGATAACATCTTCGTTGACCGTTTCACTTCCCTTTTTGCGGATAATCGTCATGTGCCCATTGCTATCTTTCTCATCTATCAGTCGAAAGGTGACGGAGGCGTCAGGCAGCTCGCCCCGGCGCGCATACAAAGCGCAGCCGTCCGGGGTAACCTCCCTGTCCTCGCTGCCTTGCAGTACAAGTGTCGGCACATCGGCGCGGGAAAGCCCCGCCGCGGCGGTCGGATTACAGTTCTTTCCGAACAAAATGCGCTGTATCGGCAGGATAAGACTGCAAAGCAGTCTTCCGTATTTTGGCATGCTTCCGGTCGCCTCCGCGATAACAGCCTCGTCCGATGAAAAAAACGGCGCATAGGCGACGATCCCGTCCACCTGCTTGTCTGTGTATTGCCGCACCGCG
>CALDMI010000104.1 GCA_937914815.1 uncultured Clostridia bacterium | reverse complement strand
GTATATACGGTTATGACAACTTCGAGATATTCACATCCGTAAGTCCCCTGCGCCCGGTCCGCACCGAGGTGCAGAAGAGCGACGAGGACAGAATAAAGGATATACTCGTAAAGAGCTACCGCCTCCACGAGGTACATTCCTATATCTGGTCGGACGAGGCGGAAAATGCCGCCCTCGGAATCAAAACCCCGGAGAATGTGAAGATAATAAATGCCCAGACTCCGGAGCACAGATATATCCGCCGCTCGATGATCCCGACTCTTCTCTCCTTTGCGGCAAAGAACCGCGCCTTCTCCGACACTTTCGGAATATTTGAGATAGGTCATACCGCAGAGGGCTATCTTCCCTCCGGTCGTGCAAACGAGATAAAGAAGCTCGGCGTCGTCCTCTTCTCGAGGAGCGGGGACGAGCAGTCGCTCTTCTCCGACGCGACAAATGCGATATGCGAGATAATAGCCGATACCCTCCATAAGACCCCGGACTTCACGGTTGCGGAGACCGAAACCGATTTCCAGCACCCGGAGAACATGTTCAGAATAGTGGTTGACGGCGTCGACCTCGGCTATCTCTCCTCTGCTTACCCGACCGTTACAGCGGCAATAGACAAAAAGTGCGCGATAGTATTCTTCGAGATAAACACAAACGCGCTCGCAAAGCTCAAGGTAAATCCGATACGTTACACCGAGCCGACGAAGTTCCCCGGCATAGATATAGACCTCACCTTTACGGTGAATATCGCTACCGTGAACTTCAATGTCCTGCGTGAGGCGGCAGAGAGCGTCTGCTCCCCGCTCCTTTCCGGTGTCCGCGTAAAGGATATATACGGCGAGGGTGCCGTCGCGGCGCTGACCGTCCGCTTCTCCTTCGAGTCGCCGGAGCGCACACTCACAAAGTCCGAGCTCCAGCCGGATATAACCGCGATAATAGATAAGTTCGCAGAGTATGGCATAGTCTGCAAGAGCGTCCTCGGATAATAAGGATAATAAAGCTCACAGCACCGAAAAAGCGCAAATCCGAAAATCATAACAAAAGGCAGCCCAAAGCGCACCGCGCCAAGGGCTGCCACATTTTTTGTATAGGTTATTTCAACAACCGGGTCATTACCGCAATAGACATAGAGGTTCAGCCCCTGCGGGCTCCCGGTATCAAGATATGCGCTGTTGTCCGGAGAGATAAACCTGCGCAGTTTCGGGTTGTAATACCTCGCATTGAGGTAATAAAGCCCCGTGTCCTCGTCGTAATAGTAGCTCCTGTAACGGATAGGATTGCTCTCTGCGAGGTCGGTATTTGACCCGCTTT
>CALDMI010000103.1 GCA_937914815.1 uncultured Clostridia bacterium | reverse complement strand
CTATAATTTCCATATTCGAGTCTCTCGGGATGAGCACCGTCCTTTCTGCTCCGACCGGGCGCGCGGCAAAACGCCTCAGCGAGGCGACGGGAAAGGAAGCAAAGACGGTTCACCGCATGCTTGAAATGGAGCGCGGAGGCGACGGAGAGGAGGTCAGATTCAACAGGAACAGGACAAATCCTCTTGACGAGGATGTCGTTATAGTTGACGAGGCATCCATGATTGACCTGTCACTCATGAACGCGCTGTTGCTCGCCGTCCGACGCGGTGCCAGACTTGTGATGATAGGAGATACAGATCAGCTCCCGTCCGTCGGGGCGGGGAATATACTCGGAGATATCATAAGCTCCGGCGCCGTTAACACTGTTAAACTCACCGAGGTGTTCAGGCAGGCGAGCGAGAGCATGATAATCACGAATGCCCACAGGATAAATCACGGTGAGACTCCGATACTGAATAAAGTAAACAGCGATTTCTTTTTTGTTTGCCGCGAAAATGAAAAAACCATTCCGGCTACGGTGGTATCTCTTATAACGGAGAGACTGCCGCGGACATACGGGGACGGAATACGGGACAAGGTGCAGGTAATATCTCCGTCCAAAAAGGGAAGCGGGGGAATTGAAATACTGAATCATGAGTTACAGGAAAAACTCAATCCGCACTCTGAGTTCAAGCGAGAGAAAAGCGCCCACGGCATTATATTCCGAGAGGGTGACAAGGTCATGCAGACGGTCAATAATTACGATATAGAGTGGGAGAAGAACGGGGCAGAGGGGACCGGAGTTTTCAACGGCGATATAGGAATTATAGAACGCATTGATACACAGAATGCCAGAATGGTAATCAATTTTGATGACCGCACCGCACGATACGGCTTTGACCTCCTCGGAGATCTCGAACTTGCCTATGCTATAACGGTACATAAGAGTCAGGGGAGTGAGTATCCTGTAGTGATAGTCCCGATGTATTCGGCGCCGCCCATGCTCGAGACGCGAAATCTTCTGTACACTGCCGTAACTCGTGCCAAAGAAATGGTGATACTTGTCGGCAGATCGGATATACCCGCAAGAATGGTCGCAAATAACCGGGAAATCATGCGATATACGACACTCTCCTACAAACTCGCACAGGCGACTTAAAATTTATCCAAGACTATTGAATTTCCATAAAAGATATAGTATAATAAGAGAAAATGGGTTCTGTTGAGTTTTTTGCCCGTGCATTTTCAAGAAAATAAGAAAGGAGAACGGCATGATAACCAAGATCGGTCTGGATCTCGGATACGCTAACATCACGCTAAGCGATGTTACATCAGGCATATACAGAGAGCCCGCTGTCGCGCTTGTCGATAAGGGTAACCGCAGTATAATAGCCGTAGGTGACAGTGCAGCTGTCGCCGGTAACGATAACCCGAATGCCATACTGGTCAGACCGTTCAAGAACGGGATGCTGTTTTCCTCGGATTTGACCCTCGGTGTGTTGAAGAGCGCGGTAAAGGCAGTAATGCCCGCGGAAAAAATAAGATGCCTTATCGGTGTACCATCTGATTTTCTGCCGAAACAGGATGCGGAGCTTTTCCGTATGCTTAATGAGGCAGGAGTGGATGAGCCGTTTTCGGTAAAACGCCCGCTCGCCGCGTTGATAGGCGCGGGCTTTTCTCCCGGCATCAGTGTTATATCGGTAAATATAGGGGCATCCTGCACGGACATCGCGGTTCTTTGCCACGGCAATATAGTGTACACCTCGGTGACACGCGTCGGCGGTGAAGACTTTGACGAAGCTGTCAGAGGATACATATCGGAGCAGGGGGATGTCAAGGTTTCTCTCTCTGTTGCGAGAGCTATCAAGGAGCGTCTCGGTGCCGTGTGGGAAGGCAAGGAGTCTGAAAGTCTCGACATAGAGGGAACGCTTGCTCTTACGGGAAAAAAGATAAGCATGAATATATGCACTGAGGATATCGTAGGTGTGTTTGAAAAACCGCTGTCTGCGTTCCTCGGCGCTGTTGCCGAGGCTATGAAAAAAATACCGAAAGAAGCGGTAGCCGATGTATTCGCAAACGGCGTCGTGCTTACCGGCGGCGGTGCAGCACTGTATGGAATGGACAAGATGCTGAGCAAGGTTCTCGGTATTGCCGTGCACACCCCGGTTGACCCGATTGACAGTGTTGCAAAAGGACTGTCTCGTATAAACACTTTCATTCCGAGGCCCCGTTCATCGGGAAAAAATATAACAGCACAGTTGGCAAAATTCTATGAAAGCAGAAAGGTCGGAAACGACTGACGGAGGTTTAATATGGCGAAGAATAACGAAGGCAGACACGCGCTTGCTATGAAGATCGGCGCCGGTATACTGGCGGCGATAATGGTCGTTAGTGCATTGTCGGTTGCTATATATTATCTTGTAAGATAAGGTTCTTACAACCGTGCGGGGCAGGGAATTACTGCCCCGCTTTTGTTTATCTTCAAATCGGGGTTACGGATTGAGCGCAGGGCGTTGTAACATGTTGTTCCTTACAGACTGCTATTTTTTTGCGTTGCTATAAAAAGCCGTGGGCTTCATATTTTGCGGCGTCGGCATCGCAAAACATGCCAAATACACAATTCCGGCGTCGCACATTTTCGATGTTGAAAATGTTGATTTTCCCGAAACAAGGTGGAAAAGTAATGTTGAAAAGCTCCCATTAACCAACATGTCATGTGGAAAAGTTGGAATATTAAAATATAAAATATCGGTCATATGTTGCTATTACTGTGTCATATATAAACAAAAAGATAAATTTGAGGCTAATATTCAAAATCGTTCCACAACGGAAAAATGTACACTCACTTTTTAACGCATAGTGCGGCGGAGCGGAATTGTGCAATTTCAAATATGCGAAAAACACCCGGAGCGCCGCATTTTTATTTTCAGCGGTATTCCGGGTGCTTTATGTATCCTTTATTTTCAGTGCTTCTTTTTCTTTGTTACAAAGCCGTTGAGAAGCGAGTCAATGTCGTAATCGTCAAGATAGTCATTCTTGGGCTTCGGCTGGCTTTCCTGTTTCGGCTCGTCGGTCTCGTTGAGGAGTCTCTCTACCTCGGGAGAGTAAGGGGTCTCCTTTTCAGGTGCCGGTGTTGCAGACCTCGGCTTCTCCTCTTCATACGCCGGTGCAGGTCTGTATGCAGTCTGTGCCGGAGCAGGTGCGGGCTCTGCTTGTGCCGCGGGAATTTCTTCCGTCTTGGGCTTGTCCTCAACTGCATCGTGCCGTACCTCTGTAGCACCGTTGCCCATGCTGTTGAAGCCGGTGGCGATTATTGTGACGCACATCTCATCCTCAAAGGTCGGGTCAAATGCCGCGCCCCAGATTATCTGTGCATCGGGATGCGCCTCTTCCGCTATCATCTGCGACGCGAGATCAATTTCGTCAAGCTGAACATCCTGAGACATTGTTATGCTGACAAGGACGCCGGTCGCTCCTGCTATACTTGTTTCGAGCAGGGGGGAGGAGATAGCGGCGAGCGCCGCAAGGCTTGCCTTGTCTGCACCCTTTGCGCGCCCCATTCCCATATGTGCATATCCGGCATTCTTCATTATCGTGGTGACATCTGCAAAGTCAAGGTTGACATAACCCGGAACATTGATTACTTCCGATACGGACTGAACACCGCGGCGGAGCACATCTTCCGCGATTTCAAAGGCGTTTGCGAGCGTGATATGCGTATCTTCAACCTGCTTCAGTCTCTCATTAGGGATGACTATAAGGGAGTCAACAAACTTTGCGAGTTCGGTAATTCCCGCCTCTGCCTGCAGCATTCTGCGCTTTCCCTCAAATGCGAAGGGCTTTGTCACTATACCTACGGTAAGTATGCCCATTTCCTTTGCCGCTTTTGCAATTACGGGAGCCGCACCGGTTCCGGTACCTCCGCCCATTCCGGTAGTGATGAAAACCATGTCGCTACCCTGGAGAACCTGCTTTATGCTCTCGATAGACTCCTCAGCGCTGCGCTTTCCGACATCGGGGTTAGAGCCTGCGCCCTTTCCCTTTGTTATCTTTTCGCCTATCACAAGCTTCTTTGCGGCGCAGGAAGTATTGAGTGCCTGGTTGTCCGTATTTATGGCTATAAATTCGACGCCGCGGATGTTTGTTGAGATCATGCGGTTTACCGCATTGTTTCCGCCGCCGCCGACGCCGATTACCTTTATGTTTACGCCGCTTTCATATACCGGTTCAAAATCAAATTCCATTATTTATTCCTCCCACAACAAAGCCCCGGGCACAGCATTAAGGTGCCGGTGCGTCATTGAAAATTTCTACAAAATAATACAGTGATAGATATCACTATTAATATTATACAGGAAAAAAACAGGATTGCAAGAGGAAATATCTGATTATTAAAAATTTCACACTTTAATATTATTAGCCGACGATATAACAGGGCAGAGTAAATTTTTACGCGATTTTTAAGTCGATAAACCGCCCGGAATAAGATATTGCGTCGATAAAAGGATAGATGTTGGGAATTTTTGAGGCTTTTATATCGGAGTTGAGAAATATTTTTATACTTTTCCGAGCTTTTTATACACTCAATGTCGCGTTAAGCGGGCATTAATACGCGGCAGAATGGCTGCATGCGTGTTCAAGAACAGTTCTTGCAGCAGATCGGAAGAGCACACGTCTGAACTCCA
>CALDMI010000102.1 GCA_937914815.1 uncultured Clostridia bacterium | reverse complement strand
CTGACGGCAGTTACGGCAAAAGCGACAGAAAACCGGCAAAAATAAGCGTCGGTAAGGTGCAAAGCACACATAAAGTAAAGAAACAATCCGGCAGAAAGTCGTAAATTTTACGAACTTCAAAACGGGATAAAAACGGGCAGAAACAATATGACCCGAAAAACACCCCGATGTGGTATTTTCCGGAATATGTCCGGGCTATCTCGGAATTGTGAAGTTTCCGTGATGTGGAAAATGCAGGACGGAAAAAAGGTCACAATGTGGGAAAATCTGTGGAAAAGACCGTTTTGCAAGAGGCGTGTCCGGGTTTTATCACGGGTTTTACACAAAAGTTTTCCACACTGTCAACATCCGGGGTGTGGAAAACTCAAAGAGCATGGAATTTTCCGGGGACTGATTTTTCTCGGAATAAGCAAGTCCGAAAGAGCTGTATTACCCGCCCGAGGCGAGAGCCGCACACGGCTTGCATACATCTTTTTTGCGACATGCTTTCGTAAAAAATGCGCCGCCGCGCGACGGTGCCGGGGCGGGGACAAATCCCCCGCCGATATATGGGAAAATAAAGAAAATCAAGATAAAGAGATACGGAGGATAACGGAATGTCGGAGCTATCCGAAAGATACCTTGCGGCAAAGCGCGCGCTCTTTGATAAGGTATTCGGTGAAAAACTCAATCCGGAGCAGCGCCGCGCGGTATTTACCGTAAAGGGACCGCTCCTTGTCCTTGCCGGAGCGGGGAGCGGAAAAACCACCGTTCTTGTAAACCGCATATCCTACATAGTAAAATACGGGAACGCCTACTTTTCGGACATCGTCCCGGAGGGGACGACGGAGGAGGATGTCCGCGCGCTCGAGGCTCTCTGTGGTGAGCCCTGCGAGGGAATATCCGAGGTGCTCCCGGAATTTATAACCGAGCCCTGTCCGCCGTGGGCTCTCCTCGCTTTTACATTCACGAACAAGGCGGCGAATGAAATAAAGACCCGCCTCTCGGCGACAATCGGCGACCCCGCCGCTGCGGCGGAGGTCTGGGCTGGGACATTCCACTCGGTCTGCGTGCGCATACTCCGGAAATTCGGCGGAGAGGCGGGCGTCGCGCCCGGATTTTCGATCTACGACACCGAGGACTCGAAAAAGGTGCTCACCTCCTGTATGCGTGAGCTCGGGATAGACGAGAAGTCCATGCCGGTAAAGAGCGTCATGGCGGAGATAAGCCGCGCGAAGGACGCGCTCATCCCCCCGGAGAGCTTCACTCTCCCGGACGACCCGCGCGAGGAATACATAAGGAAGATATACGAGCGGTACGAGGACAGGCTCTCGGACAACAACGCCGTTGATTTCGACGGTATTATAATGAAAACCGTGCTTCTTCTGCAGAACAATAAAGAGGTGCGGGAATACTATCAGAAAAAATTCCGGTACGTCCTCGTTGACGAGTATCAGGACACAAACTATGCGCAGTTCGTCCTGACAAAGCTGCTCGGCGACGGATACCGCAATATAATGGTCGTCGGAGACGACGACCAGAGCATATACCGCTTCCGCGGGGCGACGGTTGAAAATATACTTAATTTCGACAAGAACTACCCGGACGCGGAGGTCGTGAAGCTCGAGAGCAATTACCGCTCTGCCGCGACGATACTCATGGCGGCAAATTCGATAATAGCAAACAACCGCGACCGGCATGAGAAGACAATGAGACCGACCCGCCCGGCGGGCGAAAAGATAACCGTAAAGATAACCGATACCGACACGGACGAGGCGAGATATATAGTTTCGAGGATAAACCGCGGCGTCGGCGCCGGGGCAAAATATTCGGATTTCGCGGTGCTCTACCGCCTGAATCAGCTCTCCCGCTCGCTCGAGGAGGCATTTGTGCGGAGCGGGGTGCCGTACCGGGTGTTCGGCGGCATGAAGTTCTATGACCGCAAGGAGGTAAAGGACATGCTCGCCTACCTCTCCATGCTCGGAAACTCGGTTGATAACCTACGGCTGCGCAGAGTGATAAATCAGCCGAAGCGCAGGATCGGCGCCGCGGCTGTCGAGGCGGTCGCCGCCATAGCGGAGAGGGAGGGGAAGTCGATGTACGACGTCCTCCTCCATGTGCGTGACTATCCGCTTCTTGAAAAGACCGCGGATAAATTTGAGACGTTCACAACGCTTATAGAGGGCGTGCGGCGCGACGCGCCGACACCGGCAAAGGCGATAGAGGAGCTGTATGTCCGCTCCGGTTACCGCGACATGCTCGCGGCAATGGGGGTCGAGGGCGAAACCGGTGCTGATTATATCGAGGAGTTCCGCGGCGCTGCGGTGCAGTATGAGCAGCGGTGCGCAGAGGACGGCATAGAGGCGACGCTTCAGGGCTTTCTTGAGGATGTCATGCTCGTGTCGGATATGGATAAATATGACGACGACTCTGACGCCGTTGTGCTCATGACCGTACACTCGGCAAAGGGACTTGAATTTCCGACCGTCTTTCTCGCCGGAATGGAGGACGGGATTTTCCCGTCAGAGTCGAACAGGAGAGACCCGACGGAGATGGCGGAGGAGCGCAGGCTCTGCTATGTCGCCATAACCCGGGCGAAGAATAAGCTGTACATTACCGCGACGCGGTCGCGATTCATATACGGGCAGACGAATTCCTCTGTCCATCTCTCGACTTTCATTGCCGACGAGTGTGACAGGTCGCTCCTTGACTTTGAGGAGGACGAGAGAATTCCGCCCCGCCGGTATTCACAGCCCGCACATACACAGCCGAGGGCACGGACCCCGGAGATGAACCGCGTCCCGGATATATTCGGCGGCATCGGAAGAAGAGCGGGCGAGGGAGACGCGCGACAGGGAGTACCGCAGAGGCGGGGAGCCTCAAACTTCGGCATAGATAAATTCCAGCCCGGGACGCGGGTATCGCATATCACATTCGGGCAGGGGACGATAGTCTCCGCGCGCGACCTCGGCGGGGATGTGCTCTATGAGGTAGACTTTGACAGCGTCGGGAAAAAGAAACTCATGGCTACCTATGCAAGGCTTGAAAAAATCTGAAAAACAGCAAAAAACAAAGGAATTATTCGTGATAGTATGATAAAACTTGCAATTTTTGATATGGACGGCACGCTGCTGAACACCTGCACGACGATAACGCATTTTGTAAATTTCACGCTCGCGGAATACGGGATTCCCGGAATAAGCGAGGATGAGTGCAAGGTTTTTGTCGGAAACGGGGCAAAGCTGCTTATCGACCGCGCCCTTGATGCAAAGGCGCCGGGGGCAGACCTCCCGCGAGAAGAAATTCTCGAGCGCTATAACAGAGCCTATGATGAGAACCCGTCCTATCTCACGGCGCCGTACGCCGGGATTCCGGAGACTCTCGCGGCTCTCCGTGAGCGCGGGGTGATGACCGCGGTTCTTTCAAATAAGCCGGAGCCGACGGTGATAGGCGCAGCAAAGTACTTTTTCGGCGATGTATTTGACGCCGTGCGCGGCGGGCGGGACGGCATGCCGCTGAAGCCCGCGCCGGATGTCGGGCTGACAATCCTGCGCGACCTATCGGTTTCCCCGGAGAATATGATATATATAGGCGACACCGGGGTCGATATGCGGACGGGGCATAACCTCGGCGCATCGTGCGTCCTCGGCGCGACTTGGGGCTTCCGCTCGCGCGAGGAGTTGATGTCCGGAGGAGCCGACGTCCTCCTCGGCACCCCCGCAGATGTTCTGAAATATCTCGGGTAATGCACCACGGTGCGGCATTATCGCCGCGCCACTCGTTGAAATAACCAAAAACGGAGTTTGCATTTTGTGCAGAACTCCGTTTTTTCTTTTCGCTCCTTTATTTTCGGGCGCGCGTATGCTAAAATTGAATTTAACACCGGGTAAAGATAACCGGCGCGCGTGGCGCGCCGCGCACCTGCGGAGGTTTTTATGAAAAAGTTCAGACTGCTCCTTATACTTGCTCTGGCACTTACACTGTCGGCGTTCATACTCTCGTCCTGCGACGGCGGGGGCGGCGACTCCTCTACCGTTCGTGTCATGGTCGGCGTCGGCGACGGGTTCACCGTCATAGGCGATAATCCCATGGACGTCGCGCCGGGCACGGAGGTCAGCTTTCAGATTGAGATAGAGCCCGGCTACCTCTTCGACTCGGTGAGCGTCGGAGAATACGACGAGGAGAGTGGGGAGCTGTATCTCGGCAAGGTCACGAAGAGAACGCTTGTCGGGTTCAATGTGATAAAGGCGGATTACGATACAACCAAAAAGTACTTCCTTGATTTCAAGGGCATGGACGGCGACACCGTGACACCCGCGTGGGGCACTAAGTACACCGCCGGGACGAAGGTCACTGTGCGCTCGGGCTATACCGGCGCGGCGTTTGCCGGCTGGTCGTTCGGAAAGTCCTATGAGGACGGCGGGCGGATAGTATCGGGAGAGCGCGAGTTTACCTTCCGCATAACTCCGGACGGCGCGACGGGCGAGTTCTTCACGGTATACGCAAACTACTTAAATTCAAATCTTCTTGTCTATGACCCGAACGGGGGAAGCATAAACCGGAGCGGAGAGTCGCTCACAGGCGACTGTGTAACGGCTACCGTAAAGGGCGGTCGCCTCTCAATGACATATTCCCCGGAATATACCGATTATTGCGAGAGCCTGCCGATACTCTGGAACGATGGG
>CALDMI010000101.1 GCA_937914815.1 uncultured Clostridia bacterium | reverse complement strand
GGGGAAGGTGTCGTTTGAGGACTGGCTCATATTTATATCGTCGTTCGGGTGGCAGAGCTTCTTTCCCGCTATCTGATTTGCCCGGTTTGCTATAACCTCGTTGGCATTCATGTTGGACTGTGTGCCCGAGCCGGTCTGCCATACTACAAGCGGGAAATTGTCATTCAGTTCCCCGGCGATGACCTCGTCACACGCGCGGGATATAGCGTCAAGCTTCTCGGCGGTCATCTTCTCCGGGCGGAGCTCCGAGTTTGCAAGAGCCGCCGCTTTCTTCAGTATTCCGAAAGCATGAGTTATCTCTCTCGGCATGGTTTCAATGCCGACGCCTATTCTGAAATTCTCGTGGCTGCGCTCTGTCTGCGCCGCCCAGAGCTTATCGGCGGGGACCTTTACCTCGCCCATTGAATCGTGCTCTATACGGTATTCCATGCTGCCCTCCTTATATTTCAAGACCAGACATTACACCCTTAAGGGTATCCGCGCTGTGACGGAGTTTTGCGACCTCGTCATCGGTAAGCGGGACGTTGACCTTTCCGCGTATGCCGTCAAGTCCTACTATATTGAGAGTACTGAGACATACATCGTCGACGCCGTACTCTCCGTGCATCATGGACGACACGGTCATAGTTGTATCTATTCCGGCAAGTATGCACTTGCAGATATGGCAAACCGAGATAGAAACGGCATAGAACGTCGCCCCCTTGCGTGCTATGACCCTCGCGCCGGACTTGCGGACATACTGCTCCACATCCTCGAAATCAAGAGTGGGAGTCAGGGCGTCGGGGTTCATGAGAAGCTTGCCGCAATCGCGGATCGGAACATTAGAGATATTCGCGACAGACCACGGAATAAATGAAGAGTCGCCATGCTCACCGAACACATAAGCGTGTACATTCGCCTGATTTATGTTGTAATACTCCGAGAGACGGGAGCGCAGGCGCGCGGTATCAAGTATACGGTGCTCGGGTATGCCGGAGAGCTTTATAAATGTATATGTAAGTATATCAACAGGGTTTGAAACTATGATATATACGGCGTTCGGCGCGTACTTCGTTATCTGCGGAATTATCGACTTTGTTATGTTTACATTCGTCTGCGCGAGCTCAAGCCTCGTCTGTCCCGGCTTTCTCGCTATTCCGGAGGTAAGGATAACTATGTCGGAGCCGGTCGCATCGCGGTAATCACCCGCATAGACAGAGCATGCGCCGCAGAACGGTGTTCCCTGTCTTATATCGAGCGCCTCGCCAAGCGCCTTCTCGTTATTGATATCGATCATGACTATCTCGGAGGCTATGCCCATTACCGTGAGAGTGTACGCTATAGTGGAACCGACGCTACCTGTTCCTATGATGGAAATCTTGTTCATTGCCTTTACTCCTGCTTCTCTTGTTTTCCGGTTTTACCCTTGCGGTTTCCCGATTTGTTATTTTTTTAACATTCGACTTTATTTTATCACAAACCGCCCGATTTGTAAAGGGGTTTATTTTTACATATAAGATATATTCAGGGTGATATATCATGGGCAAAACACACAAAAAGCGGGATCCCGAACTGACCGGAACCCCGCTTCTTGGCGTTTTTATTATTTTATTCTCTTTTCCCGAACAGGCGGGCGAAAAATCCCGTGCTCTCCGGTGCGTCCGAAACGCTGACCCCGGTGACGCGGTAGCCCGTATCCGAAACAGCGGACTTCAGTCCTTCGGTATCAAGGGGCTCCTCCGAGAGAACCGTACACTCTCCCGTTTTGTATGAGGATGTCACCTTTTTCACGCGGCAGAAACTGCGCACGGTCTCATTCACATGAGCCTCGCACATTCCGCACGCCATACCGTCAATTTTCAGTACAGTCTTTACCATTCCGAAAACCTCTTATTTCTTCTTTTTCGGGTGACAGGAGCCGGACATCGCACAGTGCTCACATCCGCAGGAACAGGAAGACTTGCCCTTCTTTCTGTCCTTTATCATTGAGAATATAATCAGAGCTACAACAGCGACCAGAATGGCACAAATCGCTATCGTGCCTATATTATCGGCTATCCACTGAAACATAATGACCGACTCCTTTCTTACAGCAATGCTGTAGTGTGTTTTAATTATTTCTTCGCTTCTACCTTAGACTCGGAGAGCGTCAGCTTGGTTGCCTCCTTGTAGGGACGGACGAGCATATAAACCATGCCGCCGAGAGTAAGGAGAGCAAATATGAAGCCGACAACATTGATGTGACCGGTGAAGAGGAGACCGAACTGATTTATCATGAGTCCGACGAGGTAAGCAAATCCGCACTGATAACCGATTGCAAACCATGTCCACTTTGCACTGTTCATCTCACGCTTGATAGCTCCGATAGCTGCAAAGCAAGGCGCGCAGAGAAGGTTGAACACAAGGAATGCGAACGCCGCAACAGCGCCGACAGGGCTCGAAGCCGCGAACGCCGCGGAGATGTTCTGATATACATTGCCCGCACCTGCGCTGTAAAGGATACCCATAGTACCGACTATGTTCTCCTTCGCAACAAGACCGGTTATGGAAGCAACCGTAGCCTGCCATGTACCGAAGCCGAGAGGAGCAAATATCCATGCGAGCGCTCCGCCTATCTTCGCGAGTATCGAGTAGTCTATCTCATCCTCGGCAAGCATTCTGAACGAACCGTCGATGAAGCCGAAGTAAGTGGTGAACCAGACAACTATTGTGGAAAGAAGGATTATCGTACCAGCCTTCTTTATGAAGGACCAGCCGCGCTCCCACATCGAACGAAGAAGGTTCGGAACGGTGGGAAGGTGGTATGCGGGAAGCTCCATAACGAAGGGAGCGGGATCACCGGCAAACATCTTTGTCTTCTTCAGCATGATACCGGAGACGATTATTGCCGCAACGCCGATGAAGTATGCACCGGTTGCAATCCATGCAGAGCCGCCGAAGATAGCGCCGGCTATCATTGCTATGAAGGGCATCTTCGCGCCGCAGGGGATAAAGGTCGTCGTCATTATGGTCATACGACGGTCGCGCTCATTCTCTATTGTTCTCGACGCCATGATACCGGGAACGCCGCATCCGGAGCCTATAAGCATAGGAATGAAGGACTTACCGGACAGACCGAACTTACGGAACACACGGTCAAGCACGAACGCGATACGCGCCATGTAGCCGCATGCCTCAAGGAATGCAAGAAGGAGGAACAGCACGAGCATCTGAGGAACAAATCCGAGGACCGCACCGACACCGGCAACGATACCGTCAAGGATAAGTCCGGAGAGCCACTCGGGCGAGTGAGCCGCGTCAAGAAGGTTGCCGAGGAGAACCGGAATACCGGGAACCCACACACCGTAATCGGCGGGATCGGGCTCTGCAAACTCGGTATTGTTCTCTGCAAAGTACTCAACTGCCTCAAGATAGGTAACGCCTATCGTGCTTTCTTTCTCGTCTTTGGAAAGATTATCGGGTATCTTTGAGAAGTAAACCGTCATTTCGGTCTCCTCGAGGGTTTCCTCATCCTCGACCGTAACGGTACCGCTCGTCTCTGTTGTGGTGAAATTACGGAGTGCCTCAAGGGTTGCCGCGGGGTCGAAATCATCAGCCTCGGTATCAACCTCAACAAAGGCATTTATCGCGTTCATCGCGTCTGAATACTCGCCGGACGCATCCTCGTATGCGGAGGAGCCGATGCCGAGCAGGTGCCAGCCGTCTCCGAACACGCCGTCGTTAACCCAGTCGGTCGCAAACGCACCGACAGTGACCATGGAGATGTAATAAACAAGGAACATGATAACCGCGAATATCGGGAGACCGAGCCAACGGTTAGTAACAACCTTATCTATCTTATCAGAGGTTGTAAGATTGCCCTTCTGCTTCTTCTTGTAGCAGCTCTTGATTATCGTGGATATGTAGATATATCTCTCGTTTGTGATTATGCTCTCCGCATCGTCGTCCATCTCAGCCTCGGCAGCCTTGATGTCGTTCTCTATATGCGCGAGCTTATCAGCGGGGACATTCAGCTGTGCGAGAACCTTCTCGTCACGCTCGAATATCTTTATCGCGTACCATCTCTGCTGCTCTGCGGGGAGGTCATGGAGCGCAGCCTCCTCAATATGAGCTATCGCATGCTCTACGCAGCCGGAGAAGCTGTGCTGCGGGACGGTCTTTGTTCCAGCCGCCGCGGCTATTGCCGCCTCTGCCGCCTCTGTTATTCCGGTTCCCTTAAGAGCGGATATCTCAACGACCTTACAGCCGAGCTGATGAGAGAGCTCCTCTGTATTGATGTGGTCGCCGTTCTTCTTTACGACATCCATCATGTTGATGGCGATGACAACCGGTATACCGAGCTCGGTCAGCTGTGTCGTAAGATAAAGGTTACGCTCAAGGTTCGTACCGTCGATGATATTGAGTATCGCATCCGGACGCTCATTCACGAGGTAATTTCTCGCCACAACCTCCTCAAGGGTGTAGGGCGAAAGAGAGTAGATACCCGGAAGGTCGGTGATTATAACATCGCTGTGTCCTTTCAGCTTGCCCTCTTTTTTCTCAACGGTGACACCCGGCCAGTTACCTACGAACTGGTTCGAGCCTGTCAGCGCGTTGAACAGGGTTGTCTTACCGGCGTTAGGGTTACCGGCAAGAGCAATTCTGACAGTTTTGTTTTCCATAACAAATCCTTTCCTCTTTGAGCGGCATTGCCGCTGCTGAATTGCTTTACTGAGTTTGTTTTTTACTCTACTTCAATTATGCTGGCGTCAGCCTTACGGAGAGACAGCTCGTAGCCACGGACGGTGATCTCAACGGGGTCACCGAGCGGTGCAACCTTTCGCACATAGATCTCTGTCCCCTTCGTGATGCCCATATCCATGATACGGCGCTTTACCGCGCCCTCACCGGTGAGCTTTGTGACCTTTACGGTCTCCCCCACCTTGACCTCACGCAAAGTTTTCATGTTCCGCTCCTTTCGATATATTGAGAATGTATATAAAATTAAATTTATATCGGAAATCAGACATATATTTTCTGCGCCATCTCGCGGCTTATAGCCACGCGCGACTCCTTGACATTTACGATAAGGTTCCCGCCCATTGAGCTGACGACCTTAACCGTGCCGCCGACGACAAATCCGAGGTTCTCAAGATGGAGCTTCACCTCCTGCGAGCCGCCTATTTTTTTAATTATCTGTTCCTCATCGGGATCACATACGCAAAGAGGTATCATATTCTTCCCTTTCCTGATATCCCGGAGCTCCCCGGGACCCTTGCTTATAGTTAGCCCTCGCTAACTCCACAGATTATTATAAGTAAACTTCCCCACTTTGTCAATCACTTTCGACCAAAAAATCCATTTTTGTAAAAAGCGACGGTCATGTTAGCCAAAGCTAACCGCATATTAGGCATACTGCACAACCGGGCAAAAAGTTTCTTTTTCACTTGCTTTTTATTTGATAATGTGTTACAATTATTATGGTGTTGTATAAGTATATTGTTGTTATATTTATCAATTTCCTTTGAAACGAAAGGCATGAGGTTTACTGTTATGGCAAAAATCCAGGAATCCGGAGAGATGTATCTTGAGACTATTTATGTTCTCTCAAAAAAGAACGGCGAGGTGCGCTCACACGATGTCGCGGAATATATGGAATTTTCAAAGCCGAGCGTCTGCCGCGCGGTCGGAGTTCTCAAAAACAACGGATACCTGCTTATGGACAAGAGCGGATTTCTGACGCTCACGGAGTCCGGGCTCGCGATAGCGAAAAAGATATATGAAAGACATATAACTCTGACAGATTTTCTGACTAAGCTCGGCGTCTCTCCCGAGATTGCGGCGCAGGACGCCTGCAGAATAGAGCACGATATAACCGACGAGACATTTGCTGCTATAAAGCGGCATGACGCGCTCCTTAGGGAGGGGACGAAATGACCGGGGATTTTCGCGATGCAATCAAGCTCTTCCGGGAATATGACAGGATAATAATCCACCGGCATACAAACCCGGACGGGGACGCAATAGGCTCACAGACCGGGCTCCGGCTTCTGCTCCGGGCGACATACCCAGGCAAGGAGATTTACGCCGTCGGCGACCCGGCGGGAAGATACGCCTTCATCCCCTGCTCAGCCCCGGACGAGATACCGGACGAAATGTATGACGGCGCGCTCGCCGTCGTGCTCGACACATCCGCGACGCAGCTTATAAGCGACGGGCGGTGGGAGCGGGCGAAAGCGACGCTCCGGATAGACCACCACCTCTTTATATCGCAGTTCTGCGGCACGGAAATAATCGGCACCGAATATGAGAGCTGTGCCGGGCTCATAACCGAGATGGCGCGGCAATGCGACATGCAGATGACGCCCGAGGCGGCATATGCCCTATATACCGGAATAGTCACCGACTCCGGCAGATTCCGCTACGACAGCACAAGCGCGCGGACATTTGAACTCGCCTCATATCTCATGACATTCGGCGTATCGATAAGCGAGATATACGGGAATCTGTACGCCGAGAACCTCGAGCGGCTGAAGCTGCGCGCAAAGTACACCGGAAAGATAAAGCTTACGGAGCACGGGGTGGGTTACATTTATACGACCCGCCGACAGCTCGAAGCCACGGGAGTCGCGGCGCACTCGATATCCCGCGGAATGGTCGGCATCATGTCCGACATACAGGGCATCGACATATGGGTGAATTTCACAGAATGTGACGATGGGGTGCTGTGCGAGATACGCTCATCAAAATACAATATAAATCCGGTTGCCGTAAAGTACGGCGGCGGAGGGCACGCAAAGGCGAGCGGCGCGACACTCGGTAGTCGGAGAGATGCAATGCGTCTTCTTGGCGACCTTGACAAAATGGCGGCGGGAGATGCCGACATCCTGCAATAATTTATTCAGAACGGAAGATAACACATGGCAGAGCAGATAACAGATATAATACTCGAAAAAATCAAGGTCTACAAAAAGATTGTGATAATGCGGCACTCACGCCCGGATGGCGACGCCGTCGGCTCCACTAAGGGGCTCACCGAAATACTCCGAGCGACATATCCCGACAAGGATATAATTCTCGCGGCGGACGACCACTCCGGCTACCTCTCCTTCCTCGGCGAGGACGGCGGGACATACCCGGACGACGCCTACAAAAACGCACTCGGCATAGTTCTCGACACGGCGACGGAGGACAGAATTTCAAACAAGCAGTTCAGACTCTGCCGTGAGATAATCAAGATAGACCATCACATCGATGTGAAGCCCTACGGCGATATTTCATGGGTCGAGGACGACCGCTCGTCGGTTTGTGAAATGATTGCCGCGTTCTATGAGCGGTATCAGAATGAACTTAAAATGACCGAGCTCGCGGCGACATGTATTTATACCGGATTGGTTACCGACTCCGGCAGATTCCGTTTTGAGTCTGTCAAGGGGCGCACAATGCGCCTCGCGGGGCTGCTCCTTGATTTCGGAATAGACCTTGAGTGGCTCTATGCCAATCTGTATATGGAGTCTATGGATGAGCTCCGCTTCAAGGGCGAGATGCTCTCCGAGATAGAGATTACCGAAAACGGAGTTGCATATCTCTATATAACCAACGAAATGAAGCGCGCCTACGGTCTTAACGAGGAACAGGCGAGCGAGTGTGTCTCGTTCATGAGCACCATAAAGGGGAGCCTCATATGGCTCGCATTCATAGAGAATGCGGACGGGCAGTCAATCAGGGTGCGCCTGCGCTCCCGGTTTGTCACGGTAAACGGGCTCGCCGAAAAGTATCACGGTGGCGGACACGCCTGTGCAAGCGGAGCAACGGTATATTCCGAGGACGAGATGGACGCGCTTATTGACGATGCGGACGCCGCACTCGCCGACTACAAGCGGAACAACGGAGGCTGGCTATGAGAGTACTTCTTGTAAACGACGACGGAATAGACTCCGCGGGGCTTCGCGATGTTGCGCTCTGGGCACAGAAGAAATTTGGCAACATTACGGTCGTCGCGCCGAAGGAACAGCAGAGCGGCAAGAGCCACAGCATAGAAATCCATGAATTTATCGCGTTTGAAAAGCGCGAGTATCTGCCCGGGGTGACCGGATATGCGGTCGACTCTACCCCGGCGGACTGTGTGCGGTTTGCCTACATCGGGCTCCGCGAAGAGTATGACCTCGTGATATCCGGAATAAACAAGGGATACAATATCGGGGACGATATTTCTTACTCCGGCACGGTCGGTGCGGTATTTGAGGCAGTGCTCCGCGGGGCGAAAAAGTGTCTCGCGCTCTCGACAGACCACATAAATACGGAATATGCCCCGAAATATCTTGATACCGTCTGGGACTATATAGAGAGCCATTCCCTGTTCTCTCATACAAGGCTCATAAATGTCAATATTCCCGACTGCACGCCGAAAGGTATTCTTATAACCCGGCAGGGCGAGCACTACTATGAGGACAGCTTCGTCTATAACGACGAGGGACATTACCGTCAGCAGGCGAAATTCCACGAGCACAAGTCGGATGACCTGACGCTCGACAGTGCGGCAGTAAAGAACGGGTACATATCGAT
>CALDMI010000100.1 GCA_937914815.1 uncultured Clostridia bacterium | reverse complement strand
GATATTATCTCGCGAAAAGTCGAATATCTGACATTTCTTGCAGCCTCTTCGAGGCTACGCCCGGTTTCTCGCGCGATTCTCGGGACGTCTTTCCTGACCGAAATGAACTCAATTCCGAGGCTCTTGGCGAGGGACATCGAAAATTTCTCGTCCCGCTCTGCTTCTTCTCCCCGTATCATGTGGTTTACATGTATTGCGAGTATCGGAAGCTCCGGAAGATATTTTCGTCGGTATTCCGAGAAAAAATGTAAAAGCATGACGGAGTCAGCACCGCCGGAAAGCCCGACGGCTACACCGCCTGTGAGCATATCCCGCGCCCCGGCGTCATTTATGACGTTCACCGCATCACTGAATATTTTTCTGCCCGCAGGGGATTCAAACACTCCCCCGTCAGTTTCCGTATTTCGTGTCATCTTCAAGCGTCCTGAATTTAGTAAACTGTCCGACCCAGCCCATCTTGACATTTTTAACCGAGCCATGACGGTTTTTGGCGACTATTACCTCGGCTATATTGGCGCTGTCTGCAGCGTCGGCATCATTCTGGGCGCCGCCGCTTATGTCTTTATAATACTCATCTCTGTAAAGGAAGAGGACGATATCCGCATCCTGCTCTATTGAACCGGAATCACGCAGGTCTGCGAGAGTAGGTCTTTTCCCCGCCCCGGGGCGCGATTCCGTGCCACGGTTAAGCTGTGCACAGCAGATGATCGGAATACCGAAGTCTTTAGCCATTATCTTGAGGTTACGTGATATTTCGCCGACCTGCTGGGCGCGGTTGTCGATCTTCTGATTTGTCTGCATAAGTCCTATGTAGTCTATGACAACAAGCCCGAGGTTTTTAAGCCTGCGGAGCTTTGAGCGCATTTCCGTCGTTCCTATCGCAGATGTATCATCGATATAAATATCGCATCCGGAAAGCGAAGATATAACATGGGCTATGTTCTCCCAGTCCTCCGGCTTCAGAAGTCCGGAGCGAAGAGTGCCGGAATCTATCATCGCTTCACTCGATATGATACGGGAGACAAGCTGCTCACATGACATCTCGAGCGAGAAGATAGCGACAGCTTTTTTTGTCGCCTTTGCAACATTTGTTGCGATGTTCAGTGCAAACGAGGTTTTTCCCATACCTGGACGGGCGCCGACAATGATAAGGTCGCCCTTTCCCATCTGGACAAGCACGCGGTCAAGCCCGGAAAATCCGGTTTTAGTTGCGTTCGGGTCCTCTCCGTGCAGCTCGGATTTTTTCTCCATGTCCTGGTATACATCCTGCAGGACATCGCGAATATGGCGGAACTCCTTGACATCGTTGTTATTCGATATGTCAAATATTTTCTGCTCTGCCGAGTCGACGATAGACTTTACAGGCGCCGCCTCCTCGTATGCCTCCTCGTTTATCTCGTCGCACGCGCGTATAAGACGGCGAAGAGTGGACTTCTCCCTCACTATTTTCGCATAATCCCTGACATTGGCAACCGACGGCACCGAATTTGCAAGCAGCGATATATACGAAATCCCGCCAGCCTCGTCGCGGTCACCGCGCTCTACGAGAGTATTGACAAGCGTAACGGTATCTATTACCTTACTGCGGGTATACATGCTCGTCAGAGCTTCAAAAATGTGCTTATGCTCTTCAAGATAGAAATCATCGGTATCGACCATTCCGCCGATCTTATCAAACGACTCCGGCTTTATGATAACAGAGCCGAGCAACGCCTGCTCTGCCTCTATCGCGACCGGCATTTGCTTTATGAGGTTACTTTGTGCGTCCATACAGACCTCCAGTTATCGGTGAAATGATAATAAGGCATGCGTCACTCATGTACTTTCACGACAAACTTTGCGCTTATGTCGGACAGTATTTTATACTCAACCGAATAGTTGCCGTATGCTTTGATAGGCTCCTTAAGCCCGAGCTTACGCTTGTCTATTTCTCTGCCGACAGCGGCGGAAAGTTTCTCTGCTATATCCTTTGCCGTGACCGAACCGTAAAGCCGTCCGTCCTGTCCGTGCCCCATCTGTATATCAACAACAGCATCCCCGATAACGTGGGCGAGCTCCTGCGCCGCCTTTCTGTCCTCTTCAATCCTGTACTGTCTTGCCTCTTCCTTGCTGTTCAGCTCACTCATTGCTTTTGCGTCGGCGGGAATTGCCTTTTTCTGCGGGAACAGGAAATTCCGCGCATATCCGTCCGATACATTAACAACCTGGTCCTTCTTCCCCTGCCCCTTTACATCGCAAAGTAAAACAACCTTCATTTTCTCTATCTCCGTTTCTTCTGTTTTTCGGCATCAGCCGAGATATTCATCTATGCTTTTCTTCAGCGTCTCAAGAACCTCTGTAACAGAGTCCGAGACCACCTGTGCTCCGGCTACGTCGAAGTGACCGCCGCCATTCATTTTTTCAAGTATAAGCTGTACATTTATCCGTCCGGTAGAACGCCCTGATATGTGTATCTGATCGCCTATGCGAACAAGGGTGAACGACGCCTCGATACCCTTAAGTGTCAGCATTTTGTCTGCTGCCTTTGAGGCTATGACACGGTAGCTCTCGTCCGTCTCACCGTCATAGCAGGATATGGCAATATTGCCCCTGTATATGTTTATCGCAGTGTGGAAGTGTGCCTCTTTTGTAAGATCGGCGGGATCCGTCTTGAACAGTGCATAAACATCCGCGGGATTTGCACCGGCTCCGCGCAAATACTCTGCCGCTCCGAATGTTCTGGTACCGGTGTTGCGCGTGAACTGCTTGGTAT
>CALDMI010000099.1 GCA_937914815.1 uncultured Clostridia bacterium | reverse complement strand
CCACCGCCGCAAAAGAGACGGAGAAGAAACTGCGCGATACCTTCAGATTCGGATAATCTGACGGAGGAAAAACAAATGCTGCAATCCTTGCATATAGAAAACATAGCGGTGATAAAATGCGCGGATATCGACTTTGACCCGCGCTTCACGGCGCTGACCGGAGAGACCGGGGCGGGGAAATCGGTAATGCTCGACAGCATACTTCTTCTCCTCGGAGGTAAGGCGGACAGGGAGCTTATAAGAACCGGAGAGACCGGGGCTATGGTTTCCGGGCTGTTCGGCAGTATCGGAGAGGACGCTCTCAAAATACTGAGTGCCGCGGGCGTATATCCGGACGAGGACGGAAATATACTTATTCAAAGAAACATAGGCACGGACGGGCGCTCCGCTATCAGGATAAACGGGCGCGGCGTTACTCTCTCCGTCCTCCGTGCCGCCTCTCCCGCGCTCATCACCATGCACGGGCAGGGCGATAACGGTGAGTATTCCGACAGGGGCGCAAAGGTGGCGCTCCTCGACAGGTATGCCGGCTGTGCCGCGCTTCTCTCGGATTATGCGGAGGCATACTCTGCGCTTGAGGGGTGCAGAAAGGAAATAAAGGAAAACGAGCGCCGCCGCTCCGAGGGAGAGAGACTCCGCGAGATTCTTGCATATCAGCTTAAAGATATAGATTCCGCAGGACTCACAGACGGTGAGCTTGAAGAACTTATAGACCGTAAGGCAAAAATAAAGAACAGCGAGCGTATAATAAAGAACGCGGGATTTGTCTATAAGGCGCTCCGCGGGAGCGAAAAGGGGAGCGTTGCATTTCTTCTTGACCGCTCTGCACAGGCGCTGAAGCAGATATCCGATGTCATTCCGGACTTCGCCGCATATGCGGAGAGACTCACGGATTTTCTTTACAGGACGGAGGATATCGCCGAGTCTGTCTATGATGTCATATCTGAATTTGACGCCGATCCGGAGGAGACACTCAACGAGATTGAGGCGCGCCTCGACAGAATAACAAAGCTGCAACGCAAATACGGTGCCACTATCGCCGATATTCTCGCTTTCAGAGAAAAAATCGCGGCAGAACTTCAGGGGATTGAAAATTCCGACGAGATCGCCGCAGAGCTTACGAAGCGCGAAGAAGAGCTTTATATCAAAGCAGTGGCGCTTGCGGACAGACTCCATGAGGCGAGGCTTTCTGCCGCGCGGGAGATAGGCGAGCGGGTGAAGGACAGCCTCGGGTATCTCGATATGCCGAAGGCGACATTCTATGTTACGGTATCCGAGAGGCGGGACGGCAGAAAGTATTCACTCGACAGGCTCGGATATGACGAGCCGGAGTTTTTCTTCTCGGCAAACGCCGGCGCAGATCCCGCGCCGCTGTCAAAAACCGCCTCCGGTGGAGAGATGTCGCGCGTCATGCTCGCGCTCCGCTCGGTTATAGCGGACAGCGAGGGGGCGGGCACGCTTATATTCGATGAAATAGACGCAGGCGTATCCGGCAAGACAGCGCGGAAGATAGGAATACGCATGCTCGCCCTCTCGCGTACATCGCAGGTGATATGCGTAACGCACAGCGCGCAGATAGCCTCCCTCGCCGACCTGCATCTCCTTATTACAAAGGCGGATGTCGGCGGAAAAACCGAAACATCCGTGCGTGCCCTTGACGACGAGGGCAGGATAGCCGAGCTCTCGAGAGTTCTCGGTGGAATAAAGGTCACGGACTCACAGCGCGCTGCGGCGGTAGATATGCTGCTCGAGCGCGAGGAGTACAGAAAAGCGGCGGATAAAGAATAATTTTCAGGTAGCCCCGACCGCCGGGCAGAAAGAGACAGGAAGTGAAAAGAGAATAAAGGAACGGAGATATACCGTGCATGTTTTCTTGCACCGAAAACGGGGAGTATTCATATGAGTTTCTTCCCGACCTGTCAAAAATTTCATCAATAGGCTGTGGCGGACGGGCGTACCTTGCCATATCGCCACAAAGCAGCGACGCTTTGTGCGCCGTTATTTCCCGTTTACATTCGTCCGGCAGACGCTATTGCGTCGTCGGAAATATGACAAATATTCTCCCTCCGGATGGCATTTATACCGGGGTGATAGTCAGAACCGACCTTCTCACCGGTATAGCGTATCGGGAGAATGAAATTACCGTTGCCTGCGGCTGCTCGGTGCCTTATCTTGTGAGGGTCGCGGCAGAGCGCGGGCTGGCTGATTTTTCTCCGGTATGCGGAATACCCGGGACTGTCGGCGGATTTGTATATTCAAACTGCGGCTCGTTCGGAGGCTCATGCGCAGATTACTTCCTGCGCGCGACGGTTTATTCCGCCGACGACGGGAAGACATTTGTCATGAGTTCCGCTGATATGGATTTTTCATACCGTTATTCGGCGTTGCACGCCGGGGGGCTCTATCTTCTCGATGCGACATTCCGCGCGGATGGGTGCGACCCTGCCGCGACGCTTACGAAAATTGCCGCAATAAACCGGAAAAGAAGAGAATCACAGCCGCAGGGTAAGAGCCTCGGCAGCGTATTTCTTCGTGACGGAGATGTGATACCTGCGCGGCTTATAGATTCAGCAGGACTCCGCGGAGTGCGCATCGGAGGCGCCGTGGTCTCGGAAAAGCACGCCGGGTTTATCATTAACGACGGCGGAGCCACATCGTCCGATGTAACGCGGCTTATAGAATATATCCGCGCAGAGGTCGGGCGGCTTTACGGCGTAACGCTGAACACGGAGATAGAAATTTTGTCTTGATTTCACCGGAAATATCCGGAAATTTACGGAGGCGGCATGTCTTTTTCAACCGATTGCAAAAAAGAAATAACCGGGCAACCGCCGAAGAAGCCGTGTTGTCGGCGAGCATTGCTATGCGGTGTGCTTGCCGCGCGCGGTGAGGTAAATTCCGGCGCGGTGACCGTGTCCGCCGACGGAGAGGCTTGTGCCGCTCTTCTTGAGCCGGTGCGCGAGGTGTACGGCAAGATTGCCGTGATTTCCGCACCGAAAAAAGGGGGCAGAGGAAAGACGCTCTGCTTTTCGTCTCCCGCGGCTGAAAAATATATACGCGGGATAGATAATGGGGAGCCTCTTATTGAGGAGCGGTGCCCCCTCTGCCGTGAGAATTTTCTCCGCGGAGTGTTTCTCGTATCCGGCAGGGTCTCCGACCCGGAGAGACAGTATTCGCTTGAGTTTTCACTATACGACCGGGCGGATGTAATGATGCACTGCTTTGAAGATGCAGGGCTTAAACCGAAGCTTGCAAGACGCCGCGGCGAAACAGTTCTGTATTTCAGAAAAAGCGAATCAATAGAAGACTTTTTCGTCTCCGCAGGAATGAATGGGACGGCGTTTGTTTTCATGAACCGGAAAATAGTCAAGGATATGCGTAACGACGCACGCAGGATAGCAAACTGCGAGACAAATAACATAGGCAAGGCGGTCGATGTCGCCGTCAGACAGATAGCGGTAATAGAGCGGCTTGCAGACGCGCACCTGCTCGCATCCCTCCCGGAGGAGCTCGAGGCGACGGCGAGACTCCGACTTCAATATCGTGATGTTTCGCTTTCGCGCCTCGCCTCGCTCTCGACACCGCCTATATCAAAATCCGGGATAAGTCATCGCCTGAAAAAAATAATGGAAGCGGGCGAGTTCATGCTGGCAGGGAGCGGACAGAATACTGAAAGCAAAACGGACAAGTAAATCAATATTGGTATAAGGCAAAAATATAACACAAAATACGTGGCAGACTGACAAGCCGCCGAAAGGATGCAAATGGGAAATTTCGTACATCTTCATCTTCATACCGAATACAGCCTGCTTGACGGCGCGGCGAGAATTTCCCGTATAGCTGCGAAGGCACGGGAATGTGGGCAGGACGCTGTCGCAATAACCGATCATGGCGTCATGTACGGTGCCGTTGAATTTTATGACACGCTCCGCGCCGGGGGGATAAAGCCGATAATCGGCTGTGAGGTTTATGTTGCCCCGCGGAGCCGCTTTCTGAAAGAGGGAAAGAGCGATTCGTCCGGAAACCATATGATACTTCTGTGCAAAAACGAGACAGGGTATCGCAATCTCTGCTACATGGTTTCGGAGAGTTTTATAAACGGGTTCTATATGAAACCGCGTATTGATATGGATCTGATACGCGAGCACCATGACGGACTTATAGCCCTCTCCGGCTGTGTCGCCGGAAAGATACCGCAACTGATACTCGCCGGGAGCATGGAGGAGGCGGAGAAGTACGCTCTTGAAATGCGGGATATATTCGGTGAAGATTTCTATCTTGAAATACAGAATCACGGCATGGACGAAGAGCGGAGAATAATGTACGGCATCCGTAAAATAAGCGATAAATACGGTATACCGATGGTCGCGACAAATGATGTCCACTATATAGAGAAAAAGGATGCTGACACTCAGGGGACGCTGATGTGCATACAGACCGGTAACACGGTAGCGGAGGGAAAGCCGTTCGGATTTGAAACCGATGAATACTATTTCAAATCGACGGAGGAAATGGAAGAGCTGTTCCGTGCATTTCCCGGTGCTGTTGAGAACACTGTAAAAATAGCCGGAAAATGCAATTTTGATTTTTCCTACGATAAGCTCTATCTCCCTGATTTTACTCCCGAGGGCAATTTGACGCACGCCGAGAAACTGCGCCGCGATGCCTACCGCGGACTTGAGGAACGGATTGCATGCGGGAAAATCTCGCTCTCCGGCAGGACGCGTGAACAGTACACAGAGAGACTTGAATATGAGCTTTCGGTAGTCGATAAAATGGGCTTCAACGCCTATTTCCTGATAGTTGCCGATTTTGTAGCTTATGCAAAATCGCAGGACATCCCGGTGGGACCCGGGCGAGGTTCCGGAGCCGGGAGCCTTGTTGCATTCTGTATAGGGATAACCGATGTCGACCCCATTGAGTTTGATCTGCTTTTTGAAAGGTTTCTGAATCCAGAACGTGTCTCAATGCCGGACTTTGATATAGACTTCTGCTATATCCGCCGCGAGGAGGTTATAGATTATGTGAAGCGCAAGTACGGTGAAGATAAGGTTGCGCAGATTGTGACATTCGGAACACTCGCTCCCCGCGCCGCCGTGCGGGATGTCGGTCGCGCGCTCGATATACCGTATTCAAAGGTGGACGCCGTCGCGAAAATGATACCGCGAGAGCCGGATATAACTCTTGAACAGGCGCTCACTTCAAAAGACCTCCGCAAGCTGTACCTTGAGGATGAAAATGTCCGGAAAATGCTGGATATAGCCCGTGAAATTGAGGGGATGCCGCGCCATGCGTCTACCCATGCGGCGGGCGTAGTCATAACGAAAGAACCGACATACACTTATGTCCCGCTTTCCTATAGCGGGACCGGTATCGTGACGCAGTTTGACATGAACACGGACGCAAAGCTCGGGCTCGTGAAGTTTGATTTCCTCGGGCTCCGCTATCTGACGGTCATTCACGACGCGGAAAGAAGCATACGCGAAAGGGTACCTGATTTCGATGTCACCCGTATTCCTAAAGATGATGCGGCGACCTTCCGCCTACTTTGCGACGGGCGGACAGAGGGCGTGTTTCAGCTCGAATCCGGAGGTATGAAGCAGGTTTTGACCCGGCTTATGCCGTCCGAAATTGAGGATGTCATAGCTGTTATAGCGCTGTACCGTCCGGGACCCATGGACTCGATTGATACATTCATACGCCGTAAGCATGGTAAGGAAGAGACTGTCTACCGTGTGCCGGGTCTCCGCGAGGTCCTTGATGTAACCTACGGATGTATAGTATATCAGGAGCAGGTTATGCAGATATGCCGCCTGCTCGCAGGGTACAGCTATGCACACGCGGATGTCGTGCGTCGCGCAATGGCGAAGAAAAAGGCATCTGCCATGCAGGCAGAGCGCGACAGCTTTATATCCGGATGTGCGGAGCACGGGATCTCCCGAGGAGATGCAGAGGCGATATTTGATGAAATGGCGTCGTTCGCAAATTACGCTTTCAACAAGAGTCATGCAACCGCTTACGGAATAGTATCATACAGGACTGCGTATCTGAAGGCGCATTATCCCGCGGAATATTACGCGGCGCTCCTTACGAGTGTGCTGAATGACAGGGTAAAGGTAAAGGAGTATATCGACGACGCGCAGAAGTGCGGCGTCCGCGTCCTCCCGCCGGATATAAATGAGAGTGGGGCGGACTTTACCGTTTCCGGCGGCAACATCCGCTTCGGGCTTACGGCTATAAACGGCGTCGGCAAACAGTTTTCGGAGGCGGTGGCAAAGGAGAGCAGAAAACGCCGTTTCTCTTCCTTTGACGATTTTGCCGCCCGCCTGTCCTCGTCCGACATAAATAAACGCACTGTTGAGTCGCTTATAAAGTGCGGCGTGTTTGACTCCCTCGGTCACAGGCGCTCATCTCTTATGGCGGTATATGAAACAATAATAGACTCCGAGCACGAGAGAATGAGAAATAACATCTCCGGTCAGATGGATTTGTTTTCTGTTGCGGAGGTGCATCACAAGGACGGAGCGAGACCGGCGTACAAATACCCGGACATGCCGGAATATTCCGCAAAGGAACTGCTTATCCTCGAAAAAGAAAGCTCCGGAATGTATTTCTCCGGACATATGATAGACGGATATTCCGAGGATATAGCGCGGCAGAAACCGACAAGCATAGGTGAGATACTCGAGGCATTCAGTGAAAATCCGGATGGCGACCCCGATTCGCGCCTGCGCGACCGCTCGAAGGTAAAGATAGCGGGTATAATCACGGAGCAGCATACAAAGGTTACGAAGTCGGGCGATACAATGGCATTTATCCGTCTTGAGGACAAGCTCGGTGAAATTGAGGTAATAGTTTTCGCAAGACAGTACTCACAGTTTTCAAAGGAGCTTTTTCCTGAGAATGCCGTGCTTGTCGACGGCGTTATATCCGCCGAGGACGGCGAGGCGCCGAGGGTAATGCTCTCATCGCTTGTCCCGCTCCGCCAGAACGGAAACCTCCCGCCGGAGGTGCCGTCGCTTCCTGCTAACGGAAACGATGAGGAGAAAAATACACGCGCGAAAAGCGGAGCTCAGAAACCCGGCGCGGGACGGCTGTATATCCGACTCCCTGCGGCAACAGAGTCCGCGGCTTCATTTATCCGGCGTTGCTCCGCGCTTCACGGCGGCGCGCTTCAGGTCGTTATTTTTGCTGAGGACACAAAACGGTACCTCATGCTGCGCGATGTGCGTGTGAGAGCCGATGACGAGCTCCTTGCAAAGCTTCGCGCACGCTTCGGGGAGAAAAATGTTGTCGTTAACTGAAAACGCCTTGACTTTGCGAAATGTGCCGTATATAATATTATAGACAACCGACCTGCATTGCGGTTTCATGTCATTTTACATGAACCGATAGTCTTACAGAGGTAAAAATATGCTGACATATATAGTCGACGCAGTACTGATAATAGTAGTGGTTGCCGGTCTTATAATCGGAATAAAG
>CALDMI010000098.1 GCA_937914815.1 uncultured Clostridia bacterium | reverse complement strand
GTCGGAGAGGATGCAAAGGCGAAAATAGCCGCCCTGAAGCCCGGAGAGGCTGTCCTCCTTGAGAACACGAGATTTGAGGCAGGGGAGGAGAAGAACGACCCCGAGCTTGCAAAGAAGCTTGCGTCCTTCGCCGATATATTCGTAAATGACGCTTTCGGCGCTGCCCACCGTGCCCATGCGTCGACCGCCGGCGTCGCCGCCTATATCCCCGCCGTATGCGGTTACCTTATCGAAAAGGAAATAACCGTTATGGGTAAGGCTCTGTCCGATCCCGCCCGCCCGTTCGTCGCTATCCTCGGCGGCGCAAAGGTTGCGGATAAGCTCAATGTTATAGATAACCTCCTTACAAAGGTCGATACCCTTATAATCGGCGGCGGAATGTCCTTTACCTTCGCCGCGGCTAAGGGTCTCTGCGTAGGAAAGTCCCTGCTTGACGAGTCGAAGATAGACTACTGCCGCGAGATGATGGAAAAGGCGGAGAAGAACGGCGTAAAGCTTCTTCTCCCCGTTGACACCGCTGTTGCGGAGAATTTCCCCGACCCGATTGACGGTCCCGTCGATGTGAAGTATGTCGATGTAGACAAGATTCCTGCGGATATGGAGGGACTTGATATAGGACCCAAGACCGCGAAGATGTTTGCGGACGCCGTCCTCTCGGCAAAGACCGTTGTCTGGAACGGACCTATGGGCGTGTTTGAGAACCCGACTCTCGCAAAGGGAACGATAGCCGTTGCGCAGGCGCTCGCTGACAGCGATGCGATAACCATCGTCGGCGGCGGAGACTCTGCCGCTGCTTGTGAGCAGCTCGGCTTTGCCTCGAAGATTACCCATATATCAACCGGCGGCGGCGCGTCGCTCGAGTTCCTTGAGGGTAAGGATCTTCCCGGTATCTCCTGCCTGCTTGATAAATAATTGATAGGCGCCGGGGGCTGTTTTTGATACACGCCCCCGGACATTTAGTGCATAAACTGACTTGAAAGAAGGATTTTACAATGAGAAGAACGGTAATAGCCGGAAACTGGAAGATGAACATGACCCCCTCGGAGACCTCCGCGTTTATAAAGGAACTCGCCCCGATGGTCAAGGGAATGGATAAGTGCGATATAGTACTCTGCGTCCCCTATGTTGATATAGCGGCGGCTGTCGAGGCGGCGAAGGGAACAAACATTCACATCGGCGCGGAGAATGTACATTATAAGGAGTCCGGCGCCTATACCGGTGAGGTCTCCTGCAAGATGCTCCGCGAGACAGGCACCGAGTATGTCATAATAGGACACTCGGAGCGCAGACAGTATTTCGGAGAGACCGACGAGACGGTAAATCTCCGCACGAGGGCGGCGCTCGCCGCCGGCTTCAGGGTGATCCTCTGCCTCGGTGAGGTAAAGGAGCAGAGACTCGCGGGTATCACGAACGAGGTCGTCGCAATGCAGACGAAGCTTGACCTCGCGGGCGTCAGCGCCGAGGAGCTTAAAAATGTCATAATCGCATATGAGCCCGTCTGGGCTATCGGCACCGGTCTCACCGCGACGCCGGAGCAGGCAGACGAGACCTGCGGCGTTATCCGCGATACCGTAAAGGCGCTTTACGGCGACGAGGCGGGCGAGGATATCACGATTCAGTA